>JAHJDJ010000261.1 GCA_018812585.1 bacterium | reverse complement strand
GCAAAGACGGCCTTAATTACCACGAAAGGATTTCGTGATGCTCTGGAGATGAGACGCGGGATCAGGGAGGAGCAATACAATAACCATTACCAGAATGTTGCCCCATTAGTCCCCAGGTATTTAAGATTAGGGATAGAAGAGAGAGTGGATTCACAAGGCAATGTTCTTACTACTCTAAATGAATCCGAAATAGTGTCAATCGTTGACTATTTAAAGGAGGAGAATATTGAAGCCATAGCCGTATGTTATCTGAATGCTTATTTAAATAATGTCCATGAAGAGAGAACGATCCAATTATTAAGAGATCAACTTCCCTCCTGTTTTATAACCTCCTCAACTGAAGTGCTTCCCTCGATCAGGTTTTACGAGCGATTGAGCACGACCGTGCTGAATGCATACATAGGTCCCGTCGTGGCGAATTATCTTGCCAGCTTAACCAGAAAATTAGAGGATATTAAATTCAGCGGTATTTTGCTGATTATGCAGTCCAATGGCGGGGTGGTCATGCCTGAAGAGGTTAAGAAAATACCGGCTGCAACCGTTCTTTCGGGGCCTGCCGCTTCTCCGACTGCCGGGACATTTTACGCACGTATGATGGGCTATAAGGACTGTATAACGATAGATATGGGCGGGACCAGCTTCGATGCCAGTCTCATTATTGACGGGCAGTGTATTACCAGTACAGATGGCGCCATCAACCGCTACCGGGTCGCTCTGCCTACACTGGATATTGTCACGGTTGGCGCGGGCGGCGGCAGTATTGGCTGGATCGATAGCGGTGGATTGCTGCAGATGGGACCCCAGAGCGCCGGGGCATCACCCGGCCCGATCTGTTACGATAAGGGAGGGACGTTACCCACCTGTACGGATGCTAATCTTGTCCTTGGTTATCTGAATCCTGATTTCTTTGCTGGGGGCAGGATCAAACTGGAGACAGAACGGACTAAAGAGATACTATCCGAAAAAATCGCCTCGAAATTAGGTCTGTCATTAATCGATGCCGCTGTGGGGATGTATCGCATCATTAATGCCAATATGGCGCATGGTGTCCGTGAGGTTTCCATCGAGCGCGGCTATGATCCGCGCGCATCCCTTTTCATTGTTGCCGGCGGCGCCGGGCCGATACATGCCGGCGAGATTTGCAAGGAACTTGAAATCCCTCTGTTTGTGGTTCCCAGTGTGTCCTCTATTTTTTGCGCTGCGGGGATGCTCCTGGGCGATTTGAAACATGATTATGTCCGCTCCTATATCACCTCATTTTCAGGTCTGGATCAGAACCATTTCCTGCACCTTTATGATCAGTTGAAAGAAACGGGGAAAAGTACCCTTGAACAAGAAGGAATTGCAGGTGATAACATCGAGTATTATCCGACCTTGGACATGAGATATGTGGGTCAGTATCATGAAGTGCCATTAGCGGTTCCCTGGCGGGAGATACAAGCTTTCAATCTCGATTATATAGAGAAAGAATTTCATGCAGAACATAACCGGCTATTTGGCTATTCCCTGGAAAACGATGAGACTGAAATAGAATTAATCAATGTACGGTTAAGGGCGTTGGGAAAAACCGAGAAACCTGAATTCTGGAGTGGAGTCGCAGATCCTGTGCCTCTTAGTGCGGCGTTAAAAGGGCACAGAGACGTCTATATACCAGAGTCGAATGAGCTGAAAGAAACTGCCGTCTATGATGGTGATCTTCCATTATGCGGGCACACGATTCCGGGTCCGGCTATCATCGAAAGGATCAACACTTCGATTTTTATCAGTGAGAGTTATGATTGTTATGTAGATAAATACGGTTCCTTTATCGTTTATGACAAAACAGTATTTCCAACAGGTGTTCCCGATAGAGGTGTGAATCAGGGAGAGCGACATGATCGATAAAATACTTCTCTCCATATTTCGCAGGTCATTCAAGGCCATCACAGATGAGATGAGTATCTCTTTGACCAAGACGACCCGGTCACCCATTCTTTGTGAAGCCAAGGATTTCGTGACGGGTCTATATGACTCGCAAGGTCAGATGCTGGAACAAACAGAAAATCTACCCATACTCTCTTTTTCTCTGGGTCCGGTTTGCAAAAAGATCATTGAAATCTATGGTGATGAGATTTATCCGGGTGATGTTATCATCCACAACGACGTCTTTTCCATGGGCAATCAGAACAATGATGTCGCCATTTTTAAGCCGGTTTTTCATGGAGACGTCTTGATCGGCTGGGCTGCAGCGAAGGGACATCAGGCGGATATAGGGGGCGCGGTCCGGGGTGGGTATAATCCTAATGCCACTGAAGTGTGGCAGGAAGCCTTAAGAATTCCAGCCGTCAAAGTCTATGAGAAAGGAAAGCTGAGAAAAGACGTCTGGAATCTGATCTTCGCTAACATTCGGTTGAAAATAGTGGAAGAGGACATAAAAGCACAAATTGGCGCCTGCACTTTGGGTGAAAGACGCCTGCAAGCGTTAGTGGAAAAATATGGCATCGACTGCTTTGCCGCGCACAAGCAGGAGTTGTTTAATTCCACTGAGATGATGATGAGAAAGGAAATCCAGGCCATTCCGACAGGTGTTTATGAAGGGGAAAGCCAGGTTTATTATGATGGCAAACATATCGGATCAGAGTTTACGGTGCGTGTTAAGATCAGAGTAGATGATGATTCGATCGAATTCGACTTTTCAAACTCATCTGCTCAGACGGATGGTTTCGTCAATGGGACCTATGCCTCATCTTCCTCCGCTATCACATTGACCTTTCTACAAATGGTCAATCCCAATATTCCCCACAACGAGGGGATGATAAAGCCGCTGAATTATATTATACCTGAAGGAATTATTCTGAATGCGGCTTATCCGAAGGCGACCACTTTTGGCAACCACCTTTGTCCTCAGATTGCCGACGCCATCTTCAAAGCCTTAGCGGAAGCAGTTCCTGATAGAGTTACCGCGGGTTGGAATCATTTGCTCTGTTCGCTGTTCACCGGGACTCATCCCCGCACAAACAGGAGTTATGTCGATATCTGCTTCCTGGGGATGAAAGGCGGATCGGGAGCCTTACAGGGTGACGATGGTTATGATCATATTGGCATGATAGATGCTTCTGGCGGAGTTCTGGATCAGGATTACGAGATGTATGAACAGCAAACCCCGCATAGGGTCATCAAGCACGAATATTTACAGGATTCTGCGGGTTCGGGCCGATGGCGGGGTGGCCTGGGAGTCGAGACCATCATTAAGATAGGCGCAGATCACACGACCATGATTGTGTTTGGAGACGGCGATAAATCTGCGCCTTTCGGTTTATTTGGCGGCAAAAGCAGCATCTTGAATAAAATTGCGCTGAAATATCCGGATGGTAAGGAAAAGATCCCGCTCAGCAAGGATCTCATTGAAGATATTCCTGCAGGAACCATTTATCATCAAATTGCCTCCGGTGGCGGCGGATTCGGCGATCCTGGTGAACGTGAGGTGGAAAAAGTAGCGCTGGATGTCAGGAATGAGGTCTGCTCGGCCGAGCGGGCTGCAGAGGACTATGGAGTGTTGCTTGAGAAAGACGGGGGATTTAGGGGATACAGGAAGAAGCCAGCTAATTAAAAAGGCTATACGTCATGAATTTTGAATTAGACGATATCCAGAGTTCTATCCAACAGACCTTTCGAAAATTCGTCGATGAAAAGGTCAAACCGGCTGCGGCTGAAATCGATGAAAAGAAGGAATTCCCCCTCGTACTTTTTAAGGAGGTGGGAAAGCTGGGTTTCTTCGGGATGAGATATCCGGAGGAGGCCGGTGGCAGTGGATCAGATATTCTATCTTATTGTCTGGCCGTCATTGAATTGGCGCGCGGTTCCATGTCGTTGGCTGCGGCGTGTTCGATGCAATCCCTGATGGCGACGTACTTTCTATACCGCTTAGGTAATGATGAAATAAAGTCGAACTATTTTATCCCAGCGATAAACGGTGATAAGATCGGCGGTATCTGCATGACTGAGCCAAATGCAGGCTCCGACTTGAACAGTATCGCCACAACAGCAAAAGTATCGGACCATGGATTCAGTCTCAGTGGGCAGAAGACCTGGGTCACCTCAGCGCGTGTGGCCGATTTCTTTACTGTGTTTGCTCGCACCGACAACCACGATAAGCTTTCGCTCTTCTTCGTTCCGACCGACCTGAAAGGTGTGAATATCGGAAAGAATATCGAGAAGTTAGGTGTTTGCGGTTCTGTTACCAACGAAGTGTACTTTGACGAGGTTCAACTTCCTCCTCAGTTCCTGCTCGGAGCTATCGGAGAAGGCGCCAAATATTTGATCGAGATCCTGGCAGAAATCAGGATCATGACCGCTGCATTGGCGGTTGGCGTGGCGACTGCCGCCTTCGAGGATGCTGTGGAATTCGCCAAGGTCAGAGTCCAGTTTGGAAGGCCTATCGGCGCGTTTCAGGCGATTAGAATGAAAGCTGCGGATATGGCGGTTCAACTGGAGACTGCTAAGCAAATGCTATTCTATTCCGCCTGGTTATGTGATCAAAAGATCGCTCGTCAGAAAGAGGCGATGATCGTCAAACTTTATGCATCGGAGTGTGCTAACACCATTTGCGACGAAGCCTCGCGGATCATGGCGTCCTACGGATATGCTAAAGAGTATCCCATGGAGAGATATCTGCGCGACGCTCGCTTCACACTGATCGGAGGCGGGACCTCAGAAATTTTGAAGATTAATATCGCTAAAGAATTGGGATTATAAAGATACGAAGAATATAATCGGGTCAGTTTCCAGCAAAAACATGAAGAAGTTAAAAATACTCCTTGCCAAACCGGGTCTTGATGGGCATGACGTGGGCGCTAAAGTACTGGGACATGCCTTGGTCGATCATGGATTTGAGGTGGTTTATACCGGTTTGAGGAAATCCATTCCTGAGATTGTACGGATGGCAATCGACAGCGGTGTCGATCTGATTGGGCTTTCCATATTATCAGGAACACATCTGGTATTATGTGAGCAGATGAAACTTTAACTGGATAAGGCCCATTTATCACTGGACTGGATCGTGGGGGGAAATATCCCAGATGATGATGTGGATGCCCTGAAAGCGTTGGGTGCGAAGGAAGCATTCCCCACTGGCACGACCATAGAGCAAGTCATCAACTTTTGCAGTAATTATGCAAAATAGTGAAATCCGGTGAGAGCTTGAATCAAATAGAAGTGACATGGACGAGATAAAAAAAGTAATTTTGGAATCCGGCTTAGAGGTAGCCCCTCTTTACGGCCAAAAGGATGTTGAACAGAGCGGTTCCCAGAAGGACATCGGCGAACCGGGACAATATCCTTTTACCAGAGGGATTCATCCTCTGATGTATCGCAAACGCCCCTTCACCATCCGGCAGTATGCAGGATTTGGGACTCCAGCAGAGACCCATGAGCGCTTCTTGTATTTGATCAAGAACGGCCAGACCGGCTTGAATGTGGCCTTCGATTTACCTTCCCAAACGGGTCTTGATTCAGATGATCCCAGAGCTGCAGGCGAGGTGGGAAGAGTAGGAATGGCGGTCGATACTCTGGCTGATTTCGAGGAGGTTTTTAAGGGCATCGATCTGGACAAGATCACCGTTTCGCTGACCATAAATGGATCGGCTATTGTACTGGTTGCCATGTATCTTGCCATGGCGCAGAAATCTGGGTTTGACATAAAAAGCCTTCGTGGAACTGCACAAAATGATATTCTAAAGGAATTCATTGGCCGTGGAACCTGGATTTTCCCGGTAGAACCATCCGTGAAACTTGTCGTGGATATTATCGAATATTGTGCGAAGGAGGTTCCCAAGTACAGTGCTGTCAGTGTTTGTGGTTATCACATCCGGGAGTCAGGCGCAAATCCTGTTCAGGAGATGGCTTATGCTTTCTGCATAGCCAAAGCCTATATTGAGGAGACCTTAAAACGTGGCTTGACGATTGACGACTTCGCCTCTCGCCTTTCTTTTAATTTCGATATACACGGAAACTTCTTCGAGCAGATTGCCAAATTCCGGGGCGCCCGGCGACTCTGGGCGAAGATCATCAAGGAGCAGTATCATGCTTCCAAGGATAGTTCCGGCTGGTTGAGGATGATTGCTGGCGGCGGTGGTGGCGGCTTGACTAAGGAACAGCCTGAAAACAATATTGTCAGAAGCGCCTATTACGCTTTAATCAGCGCACTCTCCGGCACCCAGACTATGGCACTCTGCTCCTATGATGAGGCTTATACTATTCCCACAGAAAAAGCTGCAGAGATTTCACTTAGGACTATGCAGATTCTGATTCATGAAATGGGACTTTGTGATACCGTGGATCCCTTGGGAGGATCCTACTATGTTGAGACACTGACGAATCAGATGGAAGAGGCTATCAGGCGGCAGATGGGAGAAGTAGAGGCAAAAGGCAGCATAGCAAGTGCGATAGCCAGAGGTGAAGTTCAAGAAGCGATATCACGGCAGGCCTATGCGAGAGAATCAGCCATTCAGAAAGGCGACATTCCAAAAGTTGGACTGAATTGTTACCGAAAACAGGAAGAAGTAAAAACTGTCGCATTTCATTCTTACAATGAAGAGGACGACGCGAAGCAAATCAATAATCTGAATAAGGTAAAACAAACACGCGATTCCGCAGAGGTGTCAGGATGTTTGGAGCAGGTTAGACGTGATGCGCAAGATAACAAAAATCTCATGCCTGCTGTCATCGAGGCAGTGAAGGTTTACGCTACGGTTGGTGAAATAACCCAGGTGTTAAAAGAAGTTTACGGCGAATATGAGGAACCGATCTATTTTTAGGTCAGACGATCCAAACAGATAAATATCGACTCTAATTACCATAGGAAAGAATTCCATGCTTCCAGGAGAACAGAAATATCCGCATATCTTCAGCCCCATTCAGATCGGCAAGCAGTGGGCGAAGAACCGGATTAAGTATGCGTCCACCGAAACCAATTATAACTACAGCGATGGTTTCGTCTCTGAAAAAGAATTGGCGTATATTGAGGCTCATGCTCGCGGGGGATCAGGAATTGTGACCACCCAGGGTGCTTACACTGATCCAAAGGGTGAAGGACAGGGATATGCCGGTATGATGGGAATTTGGGACGATAAATATATTCCCGGCTTAAAAAGGATGGCAGATATCATCCATCAGGGAGATACCCTCGCCTGTATGCAGCTGATGCACTGCGGCAGAGTCGGAGGGATTAATCTACCCTACACAGTAGGCCCTTCTGCTGTTCCTCAGAGACTGCGTCGTTTCCGGCCGCAGAGGGAAATGACGGTTGAGGATATTGAGATCTGCATTCAAGAGCATATCGACGCGGCGAAAAGAGCGGTCGAAGCTGGATATGAAATCATTGAAGTGTCCGGGATAGTCGGATACTTGATCTCTAACTTTGTCTCAAGCTACACCAACAAACGATCCGATGACTATGGTGGAGATATTTTTAAGCGCAGCGCTTTCATGCGTAAAATCATTGAGGGCATCCGCAAAGAAGTTGATGAATCTACCGCAATAGGAATTCGACTCTGTGGTTGGGAGTTATTGGACGATCGGGGTGGCAACACTGAGGAAGAGAGTTTGGAATCCATAAAGGTTGCCGAGGCTGCGGGCTGTGACTACATGAGTGTTACCGTCGGCTGGCAGGAATCGCTGGGATCGGTAATATCGCGCGATATCCCTATGGGTAATTGGCTTTATATCGCTGAGAGGGTGAAAAAAGCTATCAAGATTCCAGTCAGCATGGCTTACCGCCTGTTCACTCCCGAAATTCCTGAAAAGGCCATTGCCGAAGGCCAGCTGGACATTTGGGAGATGTGCCGTCCTCAAATTGCAGATCCAGCGCTCCCCAATAAGATTATGTGGGACAAACAGGAGGATATCATTCCCTGTGTTGCCTGCCAGGTTTGTCTTGCGAGGCTCTTCCGGGACGCCGCGGTAACGTGCACCGTTCGTCCTTCTTGTGGGCATGAAGGTGAGCTGGAGTGGGGGTATTATGGTTTTACCAAGGCTGAGATTCCACGTAAAATCATGATCGTTGGCGCTGGAATAGCGGGACTTCAAGCCGCAAGTATTGCCGCTGAGAAAGGTCATCAGGTTACCGTTTACGAAAAAACGGGAAACATAGGCGGGCAGTGGTATTATGCCTCACGAAATCCCTGGGGTGAGGACTCTGGGAAATACTGGGATGACCAGGAATTCATGGGCTGGGTCAACCATAAAAAAGCGCAGTGCGACAAAAATGGTGTCGAGTTTATCCTCAATACCGCCGTAACTAAAGAACTTGTCCAGAAGCAAAACCCGGATTCCTTAGTGATAGCCACAGGCGCAGCGCCCCAAATTCCGGATATTCCTGGAAGTGACAAAGCGAACGTTGTGGGCATGTTCGATGTGTTTGAGGGTAAGGTGAAACTGGGTAAGAATGTGGTCATTCTGGGTGGTTCGGGCGCTGCCATTTCCTTAGCTCTCTATGCAATTGAAGCACACCAGCGTGATAACGTAAAAGATGGTCAGATTGCCATGATCGATTCTACCGCCCGGTTCGGACAGGACGTTAATCCGTCTTATATTTGGAGATACCGGCTTCGCCTGAAGCAGGCCGGGGTCAAAGAATTGACCTTTGGTGACGTTAAAAAGATAGTCGACAACGGCATCGTAGCCAACTGGACGATTGTCGATCGGAAGACGAAAGAAAAGCAGAAATTCAAAGATCAAATGGTTCCTGCAGATACGGTCATCCTGGCTGGGCTGACGCCCAACTCAGATTTGGATTACGGATCCTTTAAAGGCGACGTATCCAAAATAGGCGACTGTTTATGGGTGCGCCGAGGAATAGACGCCATCCAGGACGGGTACCGTTTGGGAATGAGATTTTAATTGCATTACAATCAAGCATGAACAGCAGTGAGGTGTATAAATGATACTATCAGAAATTGCCAGCGCTCCGCCCCAGATACCGGGCACTAAGATGAGTGTTTATCCCCATTCCGGCTCCAACCATCTGGCGCTCTATCCCTGGATCGACGCGTACCGGTGTAATGGATGTATGGCGTGTGCGCGCGCATGTCCTCCGGATATAATTGGATGTTTTAAGGGTAAAGCCGTCATCGTGCTGGATCTTTGTTTGCAGTGTGGAGAGTGCTTTGAGGCTTGTCCGGTTGAAGGCGCGCTATTTTTCAAGCTGCCGCCGGGAGCTCCCCAAACTGGAAATATCCCCTTTGTTTCGAAATTCTAACAGTTGGCCATTAAAATCGCATTGTTTGAGACGGATATAAGGAGTGACCAGAATGCCAGAGAAACTTGTCACAAACTTCGTCGATCACATCTGTATTGCCGTGAAAGACGTGAAACAGGCTGAAGAAGACTATATTGCTGCATTTGGATGGGAAGTTGCCTATCGCTATGTCGATGAGCCCGAAAAGATCAGGGTCACAGGCTTCATGGTGGGACCTACCGCCATAGAGATTATGGAAGATACCGATGGTACCGGCGAGGTTGCGAAGTTCGTGCAACGAAGCGGTGAAGGGGTGATGTTGATCAGTTACAATGTGGACAATTGTGAGAAATCTTTAGAAACTCTGAAACGAAATAAGGTTCAATTGATTGACCAGAAACCTCGCTTGTTTGCCGAACATAAGCGTAATTTTGCCTTCATCCATCCAAGAGCTACCCACGGAATTTTGACGGAAATTATAGACGGGAAATATCTGCTATAATGAAGAAAACTATCCTCTCGTTAGAACAAGCCTTAACCCTTCCCTATACTACCCAGCGTTTTGCACAATTGGGTTGGCGCGTCATCCGTGTGGAGTCTCCCCCTGACAAGAAGAGTGGCAGAGGAGGAGATCCCAATCGCTACATCGGAGAGGATACCGGCTATGATGATTTGCACTCTTACTATATTGCGCCCAATATCGGCAAGGAGGCCATAACCTTAAATCTGCGGAAGGAAAATGGCCAGAGACTTCTGAAGGATATCATTGCCAAGCTGGGTGTTGATATCTTCATGTGTAATACACTGCCGAAACGTTACAAGCAGTTGGGCATAGATTATGAAACATTAAGTGCAGTAAATCCCGGTTTAATCTGGTGCGGAATCTCAGCTTTTGGTCCTGATTATCCGGAAGCCGCGGGATACGATCCGGCATTACAGGCTCATTTAGGATATATGTATCTCACCGGCGAACCCGACCGAGATCCGCTGCTTTGTGGATTGCCTCTGATCGATTTGAAGGCAGGGGATGAAGCCTTCGCACAAGTTCTTTTAGCGCTCCTTGAACAGCAGACTTCAGGGGGGAACGGGGTAGCTGAGCCGGCCGGGAAGGAGATTCATATCTCCATGGCGCAATGTGCTGCGTCCTGGCTGATTACTTCACTGCCACAATTGGAATTTGTCGAAGATCAGTCCCAGCTTTTTAAGCGCAGCGGTAATGAGCATCGCAGTTTTATCCCCTGTAATAGCTATCCCACGAAGGATGGATATGTCTACCTGGCGATCGGTAATGACTCGCAGTGGGAAAAGCTGACACAGATTAAGTCCTTTAAGCATCTCGAAAAACCTGCCAGAAAAACCAACCAGGGCAGGAAAGAGGATAAAGAAGCTATTTATGCCGATATCCGGATGGGATTGCAAAACTACACCACAGCCGACTTCATCCAGGTTTGTTCTGAAAATAATCTTGCTGTGGCGCCAGTTAACTCGATTCAGGACGTTGCCGGGTTGGATTTCGTGCGCAAGAACATGGTTCGAACCGAAATTCCCAGTGGGAAGATCAGGAATTTATTCCCCGTCGCTGCGAGGACGGACTTTTTAAACCAGCAAGATATGACTCTGAAATGTGCTCCCAGGCTGGGTGAACATAACACAGACATCTACAAAGAGATTGGTTTGCAGGATGATGATATTCTCAGATTACGGAATGAAGAGGTGATTTAGAGAGATGGCACGATTTGCAGACATAGTAAACTCACCACCGGACAGTAAATTCATCGTTCAGGGAAATGCAGCGTTTGCTTTGGGGATTATTCACGCCGGATATCATGCAGCGACCGGTTATCCGGGGACTCCCAGCACTGAAGTTATCGACAAGTCTCTGGCGTATGTCCAGGACAGAATTAAGGTAGGATGGTCCGTCAATGAAGCCGTCGCGGTATCTACGGCGCTGGGTCATGCGATGGCAGGCAGTGACACTGCCGTTACGATGAAGATACCGGGTGTTTTTCAAGCTGCAGATGCTATTACCACCACCGCATTTTTCACTGGAAAAGCAGGAGCCCTGGTCATCTTCGCGGTGACTGATTACGTTCCATCCAGCACACAGCATGTCATCGACGCCCGCTATTTCTTTGCGTCTTCCGGACTGCCCGTTCTTGAGCCCCGTAATCATCAGGAGGTCTATGAAATCGCCTGGACTGCTGCTGACATGAGCAGAAGATTTCAGACCCCCGTCATTGTATTGACCTCAGGGATGTTGGCCCACTCGGAAGCCTTGATCAGGACCAAACAACCCCGCACAGTCGAACCGTTAGAAATGCCTGCTGATGTAAAAGCCTGGATGAATTTACCCAGCCTGGCGCGAGCCAATTATAATACGGTGATGCGGGAAAGGATCCCGGCGATAAAAACCTGGTGTGAGTCGGCAGGTTTAGCTGATATTTCAACTGGGACTGATGACTGGGGCATCATCGTAAATGGCGCCAGCGAGATCATTGTCAGGGAAGCG
>JAHJDJ010000260.1 GCA_018812585.1 bacterium | reverse complement strand
GTGCTGACCACCTTTCCGGTGATCAGCCACCCCGCCATTTGCACCCGTTTACCGATATACTCCTGCATCTGATTGGAAGGGATCAGATCCAGCTCCTGCAGCCTCTCCTGATAGAGCTCCAGCGGATGCTGTGTCACCAGAAATCCGAACACCTCCAGCTCCTGCTGAATCAGCGTCTTGCGGTCGTAAGGCGGCACCGCTGGCGGTTCAGTGACCTCTTGATCGAACAGTGACACCGCCTGGCCAACAGGCATTGACACCCTCTGAGGTTTGATCTCCACCCGCCACATCAATTCAGCGCGCCGGTCGATTCCCTCCAGTTCGTCAAAAGCTCCCGCCTTGATCAACAACCGCACGTCCGCCGAATCTAATTCGGTTCGCCGCATGAAATCGTCGTATTCTAAGTAAGGGCCTCCCTGCAACCGGCATTCCACAACAGCTTCCATCCCTTTCCTGGTCAGTCCCTTAATCTGCTGCAAACCCATGCGTACCTTCCCCGCCCTGCCCCAATAACGCACTGGGCTGTCATTAACGCCCGGCAGCAGCACTGTCTGCCCCAACCGTTTCGCTTCAGAAATGTATGCGAACGTCGAATAAAATCCGCCCTGGTTGGAAATCACCGCGGCGATAAACTCCGCCGGATAATGACACCGCAGCCAGGCGCTCTTGAAGCTGACCAGCGCAAACGACGCCGAGTGCGGCTTGCAGAAGGAATACCCGGAAAAGCTCAGGATCATCTCCCAGATCTGACGAATACTCTCCTTTGCAACACCCCGCGCCAGCGCTCCTGCAACGAACTTGCGCTGCAGATCTTTCAGCCGCTTCTCCTTGTGCTTCTTCGATAGAATTTTGCGCAGTTCATCGCCTTCTGACGCATCGAATCCCGCCATCTGCACCGCAACCTTGGAAACGTCCTCCTGGTAAACCATAATCCCGAACGTCTCAGAAAGAATATCCCCGATGATGGGATGCAGGGGTTCGTAGGGTTCCCCTTTCAAGCGTTTCAGATAGTCGTGTATGTATGGATTTGCCGCCGGACGGATGATTGAGCTGTGAATCACCAGATGCTCGAAATCACCCACACCAGCCTTTTTCTGCAGCAGTCGCGTCGCCGGTGATTCGACGTAAAACACTCCCATCGTCTCACCGCTGGCGATCATCGCCTGCACTTCCGGATCGTCGATGGGATTCCATTGCGCGTAGTCGATCTTAATCCCGTGATTGACCTCGATCATCTCCAGCGCGTCGCGGATGACTCCCAGCGACCGGTTGCCCAGCAGGTCAATCTTGACCAGCCCCGCGTCTTCAGCCTGATCCTTCTCCCAGTGGATGATATCGACCTCCTTGACCGCGCGCTGTACAGGCACATGATGACTGATCGCGTCCGGCGTCAGAACCACTCCGCCGCAGTGCACCGACAGGTTACGGGGAATGCCCACCAACCGTTCACCCAATTCCAGGATCTCCGGCCAGGGCGGTGAAAAGTCGTGATAGCGCAGTGACGGCTGTCTCTGCACCTCTTCGACCATGTCATAATAATATCCCGACAACCGTCCCGTCACCGCCATGATCTCCACTTCCGGCAGACCATAGAC
The DNA here is from genome assembly GCA_018812585.1 of bacterium. Lineage (GTDB taxonomy): Bacteria > Electryoneota > B3-LCP > B3-LCP > B3-LCP > JAHJDJ01. Next base: position 3,228 of record JAHJDJ010000260.1, on the reverse strand, counting down.
TTTAGCCGCTTCATGGATCGCCGCCTTCTTCTGAAACGTAACATGATTGCTGATCATCGCGGAACGATGCCTGCCGTAAGTGGCGAAAACATATTGCAGAATATCATCCCGTTCATCCCAAGCGAAATCAACGTCGATATCCGGTGGATACTGGCGACCGGGATTTAAGAACCGCTCGAAGTAGAGGTTATGCCGGATCGGATCGACATGCGTGATCTCCAGACAGTACGAAACGATACTCGCCGCCGCAGATCCCCTCCCACAGGTCCTCGGCGACCGCCGCACGATGTCACGCACCACCAGAAAAATTGAAGAGAATCCCTTCGACCGGATCAACTTCAGTTCAAACTCCAACCGCGTCCGCACGACATCACTGATCGCTCCATAACGCCTCCGAGCTCCCCGGTAAGCGCATTGACGCAGCAGTTCAAAGGTTTCATCATCCGTCAAACCATCATACTGCGGAAATACCAGGCCAAAATCGGGTTGATAAATACACTTCGCTGCGATTTCAGCACTATTTTCCACCGCTTCCGGACAAAAAAAGAAGGCGCTGACCATCTCCTGCGGAGTCTTCAGGTGCGACGATGGATCTTCCAGTTCGCCTTCATCCAGCCGCGTCAGTGTCGTGTTTAGATCGATAGCTCGCAGCAGCCGGTGCAGTTGAAAATCCTTCCGCTCGATGAAATGCACGCGGTTGGTCGCCACTGGCGCAATCCCTCGGACCTTAGCAAACTGCAGCAGTTCAAATCCTGCTTTCCCTGCCACAACTTCAGCGTAAAGCTCCTCAACTTTCCCCTGAAGTTTATCCAGTAGCGCCAGCGATGCCGTCAGAATCACCAATCCTTCCTGGTACTGCTGCAACGCCTGGCAGAGATAAAAATCCTCCTTCAGATGACGGTTGGTCAAAATCTGGCAAAGGTTCTTGTACCCCTGGTGGTTTTTCACCAGCGCCACCGCGCGGTTTCGGCTGGTGCGCAGCTCCGCGCCGATAATCGGCTTTAAACCGTACTCCTTCGCAGCCTGCAGAAACAGCACCATCCCGTAAAGCCCGTTGGTGTCGGTCAAGGCGATAGACTTCATCCCCATCGCCTTGACCGCCCGGCAGAGCTGTTCCGGTGACGCCGTGCCCCGCAGCAGCGAATAATACGAATGCAGATTTAGATGCGTGAAGGTCATGGTCTCCTTGCAACTATCCTGCAGGGGCAAGGCATCCCGACGGATCGGGACAAGCTGCTGCGTCCCTACACTATGCTTTGCCATCATTTACTAGCCACCAACCACCAGCCACCAACCGCTATAATCACCCCGCCTTCGCAAAACGCACTGATTCTGTCCCGAAACGATCGCGGACACGATCCAGCGCGGTCGTCAGTTGGAGCTCCTGGGCAGCTTTCCGGTCCTCGAACAGACCCAACTGCGCCGTCGGATCAGCCGCAAAATCCTCAAAGCGCACCTCTATCGCCCGCACGCGAATGCGCCTTGACAGCATCTGCAGAAACAACAGCTCCGCTTCGCTGTACCACCCCCACAGTTGATTGGCGTGCCTCAATAACCGCCGTACTCCCCGCGCCGTCTTCAGATCCGAATAGAGGACGTCGATCTGCAGCTTCTTCACCGACCTGCCCTGCCGCCGGATCTCCGACAGGCTGGCTTCCACCAGACGGAACAGTTCCGCTTTCAGCACGCCGATATCGTTGCTGTCTTCAGCCAGTTCGGTGCGTTTCTTCAGGTGCGGAATCGAAGACGGCGGCAGCACCGGGCTGTAATCTTCGCCGCGCGCCTGCCTCTGTAACAGCAGCCCCTTGCGCCCGAACGCCAGCTCGATATGCGCCGGAGAAACCTCCGTCAACTGCTGGATCAATTGGAAATTCAGCTCGCGCAGCTTCAGATAGGTCGGCTTGTCGACCGCAGGCAATAGATGCACCTTCAGCGGAGCCAGGAAGGGGCGCTCGTCGCCTTCCCGCACCTGCAGGAACTCCCGCGGCGGCGACTGCTTGCCCGCTACGCCGCTGACCAGCTTGTTGACTGCCAGCCCCGCCGCTGGGTCCATGCGCAACTGCTCGCGGATTTCGCGTTCGGCTCTGGAGGCGATATCAGCAGCGCTGCCGAACAGTTTCGCCGTCGAGGTCACGTCCAGGTAAGCCGCGCCTCCCAGGTTCGGTTCGATGCAGGGCGTGTACTGCCCCAGCACTTTCAGGATGGCCGCTTCGGCACGCGCGTATAACGGTGGATTGGGGTGCAGGACGCCCAGATCACGGCAGAGCCGCGTGGCTTCAGTCAAGCGCATGCCTGGCCGGATGCCCGCCTGCCGCGCTTCTGATGACGCCACCTGCACCAGCGCCCGCACCGAATCCGGCGGAGCGATCACCAGAGGCCGCTCAACCAACGCCTTCCGGCAGGCGCGTTCCACGGCGATCATAAACGCCGGAATCTGCACAAAAACGATGGATCGGTTCATGGTTCCCCCATTCTCTATCGTCATCGCGAGGAATCCCGATGTGTCGGGATGACGAAGTGATCTCGTGCATAAAGGATTCTTCAATTTAATGAGATTGCTTTGTCGTTCGCCGATCAAATCGTCGAACTTCCTCGCAATGACTTTTCGAATAGTACTGCACAATAGTGCACCTATTAATATACTGCACAAATGTTCAGAAGTCAAGAGGTAAGTTGAGAGTTTTTGAGATTGGGGATGATAGGTGGGATACGTAGCGCGGGTGCTTGCTCCCGCCACATGATGCCGGAGGTATAAAACCCCCGGCTACTAACATGGAAACCACTTGGATTAATCACTAAGGTCCGAATCCACAATAATAGCCGTGGGTTTTATACCCACGGAAAAGCCTGTTCCGATGTGGGTGGCCGGGACAGCCTGTGCCCATGGTGCTTCTCCCGAAGGGAGCCCGGCTTCGACGGGGATGTCCCGGTTTATTCTATTGTAACACTGGAAAAGGGAGGCGATTCAATCAGCGAAACTTGTCCGCCTCCGGCGGATCAGTGTAATCAGCGAAATCAGCGGGGATCAGCGGTTCAGGGGTTTTTCAACGTAGTCACGGAGATGGGAGACGCACGGGAAGGGGATTGGGGGTTAGGCGAAAAAGAAATCCCCGGTCTCATTTCGCATAGACACATATTAGACTGATCACAGCATCAATGGTTGCACCAAACTCCGAATAGATTGCTGAAAGCTCCAATTTGAAGAGAGTTTCCTGGTCGCACAGTCGG
>JAHJDJ010000259.1 GCA_018812585.1 bacterium | reverse complement strand
GGCGCCAGCGCGACCTGTTCAGCAGATCCCTTCCACCTAACCTCCGACGCCACCGCAATCGTCGGAGATCCCGCCAAGATGGTGGTGACTTATACCAGCGCTGCAGGCGCGACTCAAACTGATACGATCACGATTTACCTGGGTCAGAAAACCATGGTCGATCCGCAGGGTCCGGATGAATACGGCTACTACTGCTTCGACAACACGGATATCAATTATGCCCAGGTTCCTTCATACGACTGGGTTGAAATCGATCCAGAATACGGTGGCGCAGGCACACGGGTGCCTATCTATGATTACGGCGAAGAGGACGACGAATCTGTCATGGTTCAGTTGCCATTCACTTTCCGGTACTATGGTGAAGATGTCAATGAAATAACGGTTTGCACCAATGGCTGGATAGCCACACATGCGGACATCTCCTACACCGATTTTCGTAATTATCGCATCCCTTCACAGATTGGGCCACGCGGGATGATCGCTCCATTCTGGGATGACTTGATTACTAGTCCGGGTGGGGTTTACGCTTATAATGATGTCCTGAATCACAGGTTCATCGTCGAGTGGTCTCGCATGCAATGTGGCTGGACAACTGGCAATCCGCAGGAGATTTTTGAGGTGATTCTCTATGACCCGGTATATTACCCGACTCCTACCGGTGATAGTGAAATTCTCTTCCAGTATAATTACATTCAGGAAGAGGACGGCGATTACTCTGATAATCCCTACTCAACGGTGGGAATCGAGAGTCCTGATCAGACGATTGGCATTGAAGTTGTCAATTGGCTGACCTATCGCGATCCTGCCGCAGCTCATTTAGCGCCGGGACGCGCTTACCTGTTCACCACCAACATCGTGACGTCCGGCGAACCGCCGATCATCGGCGTCAACCCGACGGCCTTAAACATCACCGCCCCGCAGACCGGCTCCGGCAGCGATATTCTCACTATATCCAATACGGGGGAGTTGTCGCTGGCTTACACCCTTTCCTTTGATGTAACCGATGCTCTGGGTGGACCGGATCAGTTTGGTTACACCTGGATTGACTCGGATGAACCCGGCGGCCCGGCATACGCTTGGATCGACGTCACCACCAGCGGAACGGAAGTGACTTTCACACATAACGATTCCACAACAACGAATCTTCCGATTGGCTTCAATTTCCCGTTCTACGGAGAATTGCAATCTGAATTCATCATTTCCGCGAACGGTTGGATCAGCTTCTCGGATCACAGCGGCGCCTGGAATAACCTTACCATCCCGAATTCCAGCGCTCCCCGCGATCTGATTGCGCCGTTCTGGGACGATCTTGATCCAACAGTGGGTGGTGAAGTGCGGTATTATAGCAATAATGCAGACAGTTTAATCGTCAGTTTCATTCAGGTTCCACATTACGGGAGCACGACGGTCGGCACTTATACCTGCCAGACGATTTTGACAGCGGCCGGGACCATCACGCTCCAGTATGATTATCTCGATGGCAACTATCAGTCATGTACCATCGGTATTCAAAATGACGCTGGAACTGACGGTTTGGAAGTCGCCTACAATGAGGCTTACCTGCATACCGGCTTAGCAGTGCAGTTCACTCATCCCTTCCTGCAGGCAATGCCTCCTTCTGGCGCAGTGCCGGGTGGTCAATCCCGAGACGTCGAAATTATCGCTTATGGGTACGGCCTGGATGAAGGCACCTACAACGCCACCTTGGGGATCGACTGTAATGACCCCGTGACTCCTCACGTCGATGTTCCCATCACGATCAATATTGGCGGCAGCGTTAATCCGGGGATGGTCATTAATTTGACCTACAACTCCGGATCACCGGTTCCTTCTGGCGGCGGCAACCTGTACTTTGACGTGTTCGTATCGAATAACAGCGGACAAGCCTTGGATTTCGACGCCTGGCTGGACGTTGAATATGAAGGCGGCAATCCCACAACCGTGGTGATGCGCTCCTTTACGAACTATCAACCGGGCTGGCAGATCAATCGCCCCAATATGTTCTTCCCGGTGCCGGGAGCTTATGCGGCGGGTGACTATATGTTCTATGGCCGCGTAGGAGATAATCCAACTCTGGTCTGGGTAGAAAGCGGATTCCCATTTGCCAAATCAGGGGAATACGACGGCAGTGACTTCCAGCCGTTTATCCCTGAAAACGTGCCCAATCCGTTTGATCGGATCATAACCGGAGATGATTACCAGGCGCTGCCGCAGGAATTCGTCTTCCACGGCTGCTATCCCAATCCCTTCAACCCGATCACCAAGGTACAGTTTGACCTGCCCTCGACAGCGGTCGTCACTGTCAGGGTGTTCGATACAATGGGACGACTGGTCTCGACACTGCATGATGGTATCATCTCTGCAGGAAGTCACAATCTGCATTGGAACGCAGAGAAACTATCTTCCGGAGTTTACTTCCTGACCTTCCAGAAGGGCGATTTCAACACAACGCAAAAGCTGTTGCTGATCAAGTAACTCTTTGGATAGTCCAACTGATGACGAGAAAGCGGTCTAAAGTGACCGTTTTTCTCGCTTCATTAACGCGATTTCATGTTATATAGCTTGCACTAATGGATATAAAATCTTATAATATACGGACAAAATTCGCGTAGAGTTTCTAAAAGGAGAAAAGCATGAAAGTTCTAAATCTGATATTAGCGTTAATGCTGGTTCTCGGCGGCGTTACAGCAGTAAAGGCTCAGGACACCCTGTACGCCGAGTATTTCACTGACGGTCAAATAATGCTGGACTGGTTTACACCCTGGGATGGCGGCGATGAGATGGCAGTCGACTATTGGGAAGGCAACCCTTCCGGTGATAGTTGGGTCGGCCTGATAGAAAACGGTCTGTCTGGTGGCGGAGTCGGTACAGCCATGTCGGGTGAGCTTAATATGACCGATTATAGGGTCGAATCTTACATTTATACCACGGTCAACACCGGTTCCTACAACGGCATCGTCGCTCGCTGGGACACCACAGGCGGCATCAACAATTATTATTCCCTTCGTGCGGACTTTGATTCGAATCAGAGACTTCAGCTTAGATGGTATCCCGGTCCTACTGGATTCGGAGAATCCATTCGAGAATGGGTTGGAGGAGAGATTCCCGGCGGTGTACCCACCGCAGACGAATGGCATAAGCTGGCGTTGAAAATCGAAGGAAACCAGCTCTGGGCTTACTACGATGACACAGAGCTCGCGGGCAGCCCATTCACGGATAACAACTGTATGCGTGGATTCTTTGGTGTTTACCTCTTCAATATGCTCGCTACGACTGAAACCTACTGCGATGATATCATCGTAACCGGTGACGCCGGCGCCCAGCCGTTTGATTTCATAGCTCTTGATAATACGATGCTAAACTCAGCGCTGGAACCGATGATCTATCGCGCAGCAGAGGGTGAAACGGTTTACTTCCAGTTGGATTGGGACGCCATCAACGGGTCAGCAACCAGTCCGGCATTCAGAATAGTTATGGAATTGGATGATACCCCAATCTTTACGGAGAATAATCCGGGTGTTGAACCGAATACCAGCCACACTCTAAATTCAAACGCGTGGACGGCAACTCTGGGTGAGCACACTGTTCGATGGACTATTGACGCTCTAAATTCAGTAGCTGAAGGCAACGAAGACAATAACGTCATCGAAGAGATGTTCCTGGTTCTGCCGGTTGATGCTTATGATTTCGCCACCGACAGCACCTGGGTTACAAATGAAGATACCGTCGTTGTCGACGAAGTTTTTGAAAATAATGACCACCTCTTCGTGCTGCACTGGTCCGTTCCCATGGGATCGGGTTCTGTGTCGGCATTCGATGTTCGGCTGGACGTCGATGGCGCTCAGGAATATCTGGTAACTATTCCGTTCGTGCAATCTGGTGCGACCTATACAACGGTGTCCGATCCCTGGACCGCCATTGGACTCGGCCCTCATTACTTTGAGTGGTTCATCGATCCAGCTAATCTTGTCGATGAATTCGCCGAATGGAACAACAGCACATTAGACGGCTTCGAGGTGGTGATTGAACCGGGTATCCCCGATCCCTGGCAGTTATCTAACCAGGCGACGACTTTCCAGATATCAAGCGTTTATCCGAATCCGTTTAATCCCAGTGTCACTCTGCAATACGAGACTCTGCAGCCGGGTAATGTCAGCTTAATCGTCTATGATGTGGCCGGCAGGGAAATTGCAGTTCTGGCTGACAAGTTCCATCAGTCAGGTCTTTGGGAAGTAACCTGGTCAGGAGAGGAAATGGCAGCCGGAACTTACTTCGCCGTACTGGAAAGTAATGGCAAGCGAGATGTACAACCGTTGTTACTGGTGAAATAACAGGTGCATGACAAATGAATCGTTCAATTATTGCCGTCCTCGCGCTGCTTGTCTGCCTATCGCTGATGACCGCGCAAGCTGACGTGGAAAGCACATCCAAATGGCCAGCGGTTCGTTCCGGCCGGGTATTGGTTCAGGCTGAGAGCTTATCTCTGGCGGACTTCGATAATATCGCCGGAATTGCTATTCTGAAGGTTTCACGACCATTTGCGGACTGGCAGCCGGATCAGTTTCTGGTCGAGTTCGATCCTGTCGTTTCAGTGGAAACAGCCAGTGAACTGATCCGCAGTCTGCCGGGAATTAAAGCGGTAGAACCGTGCGTGCTGAAGCCGTGGTCTGAACTGCAACTGAATCCTAATGATCTGCTGCTGCCGTCGCAGTGGCATATCGATGCAATAAAAGGTCCTGCGGCCTGGGCAGTTTTTCAGGGATCCGATACAGTGCAGGTCGGCATTATCGACGGCGGCGTCAACTTCGTTCACCCGGATCTGGCGCCTAATATCTGGATCAATCCAGGGGAAGATCTGAATGGCAACCGCATCATCGAACCCTCAGAAGAAGATAGCGTCGACAACGACAGCAACGGTTACATTGACGATTTCTGGGGGTGGGACTGGATCGATCTCGATTCCTCAGCCGTCTGGCCGGGAGAAGACCCGGGACCTCCCGATAATGACCCCTCAGATTTTGACGGGCACGGCACGCACTGCGCTGGTGATGCCTGTGCTGCGTCAAACAACCTGGAGGGAGTTGCCTCGCCGGGATTCCATACCCAGATCATGGCGCTGCGTGCTGGCTATATGTCTGCTTCCGGGCAGGGCTATGTTGACCTGCTGGCGGCGGTTCAAGCTGTTTACTATGCCATCGCCAACGGGGCTGAAGTTCTCTCCATGAGCTTCGGGGGAACGGGTGTTGTCCCCTTTTTCCAGAGCGCTCTGCAAACTGCCAATGATAACGGATTGGTTCTGGTTGCAGCCGCGGGAAACGATGGCTCCAGTATGATTCAGTATCCAGCCGGATATGACGTCGTGAATGCGGTCGCCGCGACTGCCGAAGGCGATATTCTGGCTGATTTTACCAACTATGGTTCCTGGATCACCTACTGTTCCCCGGGCGAGGGTATCTTCTCCACTGTCATCGATGGCTATGGCAACATGAGCGGCACCTCGATGGCAGCGCCGGTTGCGGCCGGGACTGCTGCGCTGGTAAAAGCTCTTATGCCGGAATGGAATAGTCAGGATGTGGGCATCTGGCTCGCCTACACAGCGGACAATATCGATGCGCAAAATCCGGGATACGTGGGACAGATGGGCGGCGGCCGGATCAATGCCCAGCAGGCGGTCGATCTGTTTGTCTCTATCGACTCCCTGTGGGTTGACAGCGGCTCTGGCGGCAATCGGCTGCAATTCAGTCAGGAAGGATCGCTATTCGTCCAGTACCACAAATTCTACGGCAGTACGACCAATACAACATTGACACTGACCAGCCCGAATCCGAGAGTCAGTTTCAGTCAGGACACTTACAATATCGGCGTGCTGCTGGAAGGTGAAAGCGGCGATAACAGCGCAGATCCGTTCCTGGTCACCGTCACCCACGGCGGTACTGATTATGAAGAGGTCGAGATTCACGCCAACTTCACAGATCCCGGCTTTGACTTCACACAGATATTATATGTTTCTGTGGGCAGCGGCCAGGTGCTGATTATCGATGCTGACCAGAACAATGATGAACGCACGGCAAGCTACTATGAGACTAACATCGCACAGATGGGATACACCAGTGAAACCTGGGATCGTGAAGAGATGACCTCGTTGGGTGAAAACCTGGCTTCCTATGATCTCATTTTGCATTTCTCTGGGACGGCCGAAACCGGCATATTCCCCGGAGATGACTGGGACTTACTGGAAGGATACTTAGCCAGCGGCGGTAAACTGATCGTCACGGGACAGAATGTAGCGGAAGACCTGAGTTCCACGCAGCCAGACATCTTGCAGGACGTCCTGCATGTTGCTTACAGCGAACCTCATTCTGGCATTCTGACCGTAAGAGGAGTGGAAACGAATCCGCTGACTAACGGGATGTACATGGTCATGGCCGGCAGCGGCGGCGCCTGGAATCAGAATTCGATGGACGTAGTCACCGCGCTGCCAGGCGCGGATCCGTTCTTCCTCTATCGGTTGGATGAACCGGACAATTTAGCAGGTGTGCGAGTGCAGGAAGGCAGCGGTGATCTGTTTTACTGTGGCTTTGGCATTGAAGGCATCAATGATTCGACCTCTTCCGGCAATACCCAGGTCGAGGTTCTGCAGATGATGTTCGACGCCATCGGGATTACAGGTGAAACGAATTCTGAGCCTCTACCCATGGTCGATAAAGTCACACTGCACGGAGCTTATCCCAACCCGTTTAATTCACAAGTCAGCATCAGTTATGAATTACCCGCTGCCAGTTCTGTTGCCTTTACGATCTTCAACTTGCAGGGGCAGGCAATCCATCATGTCAGCTTTGACCGTATAGGACAGGGGTCACACCGCTGGCAATGGCAAGCTCCTTCAATAACGGCATCCGGGCTATATTTCATGCAGTTGGAAACACCGGAAACCACCCTCACAACTAAACTACTCTATATCAAGTAAATGCCTGCTAATAACCTACGGAAATGCGCCTTTCTGTTAAGCGCTGCCATTGTCTTAGCATGTGCTGGGGAAGCGTTCTCTCAGCGAGGAAAAATCGCCGGACGTGTAACCAACGCTGAAACAAGGGAACCACTCATCGGCACTAATGTCTGTTTCGAAAGCATGCTGATCGGAGCGGCAACCGATTTAGGAGGTTACTATTATATCATCAACGTGCCTCCGGGCCTTTATGATATCAGGGCTCAGAGCCTCGGTTATGTGCCCCTGATTATCAAAGACGTGATTATCAGTTCCGGGCGCACAACCGAGGTGAATTTTGAGCTTGACAAGATGTTTTTAGAAGCTGAAGCGGTCGAAGTAACCTATGAAAAGCCGCCGGTTGATATCCAGGAGACCTCCTCGCGGTCTGTAATCCGACAGGAGGTTTTAGAAAATATCCCAGTGGAGACGGTAGGTCAGATACTGGAACTGCAGGCGGGCGCTTCGACAGATGGTTCAGGAGAGCTGCATCTGCGCGGCGGTCGTTCCGGCGAAATCGTCTACTATGTCGATGGCCAGCGAATTGAAAACCCGATCACCGGTGAAAGCGCGCTCTTTATCAATCGGGAAGCCGTGGAAGAGTTGACCCTGCTTTCCGGCACCTTCAATGCTGAATACGGCGACGCCATGTCGGGTGTCGTCAATATTATCACGCGGGACGGCGGCGATCAGATTAACGCCAGCTTCGAATATCTGTCACCCAGGATCAATGCCAGCCCCTATCGCGAAACGGATTGGATCGGCGCCGATAGTGACGCGCTGCGCGACGACGACGGAAACTCGCTGTATCAGGCCAATGACGTCCTGGATCAACCCGATAATCTAATCGGTTTGCAGGGCCGCTATTCGTTATCTCTGGGCGGCCCGCTCAAGATTTCGAAGAACACGCACTTTTTTGTCAGTTCGTTACTGCGCAATGAGAATGACTACCTCCCGTTCGGATATGAGCAGGAGAGGCTGCTGCAAGGCAAGATCACACAATCTTACGGCCAGGGCGGTAAGGTGACCTTTTCAACCGGTGTCGGCTGGAAGAACGACCAGAATTACAGTCATAGCTGGAAATACGTCCCCGATCAATATCACAAACATTTCCTGCGGGATCGGCGCTTCGATCTGCAATGGACGCACCAACTGAACCGCAATGCCTTCTTCGATGCTGCGGTGGGGTATCACTATCAACAGCACGATATCAAGATCTTCGAAGATTGGCAGGACTACCTTGATAATGGTTATCAACAGCGGGATTTTACTTTCGACTTCTACTCGGAAGACGACTGGTCTGACACCTATAGAGAGAGCAACACTGAGACATTCTCTATCCGCGCAAACCTCAACTATCAATACGGAAATCATCATCTGCTTAAAGGCGGAGTTGAGGGTCGTTTGATTGAAATCGATATGCTGGATATCCGCGAATTAGTGATCGGCGAGGACAATCAGCCCTCCGGCATCATCGACCAGTACCAGGAAGATCCCATCGAAGTGGCGGTCTACATCCAGGATAAGATTGAACTGCCCTATATGGTCGTCAATGCTGGTCTGCGCTGGGATTATGTCGATCCCCGTACGGAAGGCTGGTCACAACCTCAGAGCCCCGATTCCGGATTTGCTGCCACCGAAGCGGCTTATCAAATGAGCCCACGTCTGGGTCTGGCGCATCCAATAACCGAAGAATTAAGCCTCTATTTCGCTTACGGACATTTCTTCCAGTATCCTCATTACTCCAATCTCTTTATGAACAGCGCGGATCTGAATGTGGATACTCTGGCCAATCGTTCTTTCGACGCGGTGGGTAACCGGGCGCTGAACCCTCAGAAAACGGTGGCTTATGAAGTCGGTTTGAAGGGGAATCTCACGGATGTTCTGGGATTTACGCTGACCGCCTTCTATAAGGACATCACTGACCTGGTGGGGACGAAACAGGTGCGAGTGGGCACTAAGTATAATTATGCGCTGTTTCGCAATATCGACTATGCCTCGGTCATCGGTGTTGAACTGGGCGTGCGGCGTAACCTGTTCGACAACTGGTCGTTTGAAGCCAATTACACCTATGCCGTGGCTAAAGGCAACTCTTCCGAACCGTTGGAAGGGTTCTGGAACGTCTACTATGAGCAGCCTGAAGCACAGCAGGAATATTATCTTGATTTCGACCGCAGGCATGTCTTAAATGCCATGTTCCTCTATATGACAGGCAAGTTAGATGCGCAGAATAAATGGATGTATCCCATTTCTGATGTGACCTTGGGCGTCACTGCAAACTGGTCCAGCGGTCTCCCCTATACTCCCTACACCGGCGCAGGTGAGCAGCTTGCCTTGTCAAATTCAGCGCGCATGGATCCCACCGCGACGGTGGACGTGCGTCTATCGAAAACATTGCTGAATTCGACCGTTAAAGTTCTCTTGCTGGCGACCATAGAAAACCTCTTCGACTTCACCAATGATCTGCGGGTCAATTCACGCACGGGTGAACCCTGGGAAACCACCGTTCCCGGTGATGAAATTGCCTTCGACCTTCTGCATGATCCTTCTAAAGTTGACCAACCCCGCATTATCCAGGTTGGATTATCTGTAAAATACTGACATGATAAAACACATTCTGTCACTCCTGCTGATTCCACTGATGCTTTACGCTCAGGAACCGATCAAACCCGGCGCACACCTGTTGAAAAATCCGGAACGCTGGCTGCATGCAGTCGATGACCGCGCGGTCGGTTTGCTGGATAAAGGTGAACTGTCGAACCTCTTCACCAATTATGGCATCCTCACCGATTTTCACCTGGCAAATCCTGCGCTGCACTGGCCGCGCGCGGGTTCCGACGTGCAGCATTACGGATTTGGTTCCGGTTTGATTCTGGTGGCCGATGATCAGGTCATCGCTTCGATATACGATCAGTCTTCCTCAGCCTTGGATTTCGGCTGGGAAGCGTACGACGGTTCGCTGGGGATGTATCACAACGACGAACGCAACGACTTCAATACATCGGGCGACGACATTACGCCGTTTTTAGCCTTCAGCGACATACGAGAAACCTGGCCGGAGCAGGACGGAGTGTCAACCTGGCCGGGATACTTTCGCGAGAATCTACAGGTGCCCGGACAGTATGTGGAAGGCGAATTCACCTCTGACCGAGACATCTTCGCTGTTTTCCAAGACGTTTACGGTTTAGGCTTGCGTGTCCATCAAACAGCCTATTCGTACGGCCGCTACTATGCTGAAGACCTGATTATCTTCCGTTTCCGCCTATTCAATGACGGAGACGAATCTTTCGATTCCTGTTATGTTGGATACCAGGCGGATCTGAAACCTGACTTTTACGCAGACGACTATATTAATTACTGGCAAATCGAACCTTATACCGAAAGCCCGTCATTCTTCTACAAGTGGGATCACAACGGTGTCGCACAGCGTGACGATTCATCGCATTTTGAAGATCTCTGGGAAGGACCGGTGGGCTGGTTGGGGATGGGCATGCTGGAAACCCCTGATGATCTGGGCATCACCTCTTTCCATTACTATCACGACGATTACTCCCCCATTGAAAACGAATACTTCGCCGCCATTTTGCAGAACGATACGGCATCGACCTTAGAAGATATCGACCGCTATTTCCATGGAGATGATCCCGCCTTCGATGATCCCGCGCTCTGGCAAGAAACGGATAAGGATTCACTGCCCGGTTCGGAAATCACCTTCACCATCGGCAGCGGACCTTTTTCTCTGGCGCCAGGTGACAGTATCGACTTTGCCATCGTTTATGCCATCGGCGCTGATTCGGCGGCGCTGCGTCAGAACGTCGATATGGCCTACTTCATGGCCCACGAAGCGTCCTACCAGGGATCAGGGCCGCCCGCGACTCCGCACTTGACTGCGGTTCCCGGAGACGGCCTGGTGAAACTGTTCTGGGACAACCGCGCAGAGAGCAGCGTTGACGCCATCAGCAATGAAGTCGATTTTGAAGGCTATCGCATCTATAAGAGCGAAGATTTCGGAGCAACCTGGGGAGAACCGATCACCAATTTCTTCGGAGATGAAATCGGTTGGCAGCCTATCGTGCAGTTCGACTTGGCAGACAGCATCACCGGTTTAGATCCGGCTTACGGTGCCAACTTTCCAACTGCTAATAAATGGCTGGGCGATGACACGGGCATTCAGCATTCTTATACCGATACAGACGTTTCCAACGGGTTGGAAGTCTGGTATTGCATCACGGCCTACGATAAAGGAGTATTCGATCCAACCGATCCATCTCGCACG
>JAHJDJ010000258.1 GCA_018812585.1 bacterium | reverse complement strand
TCCGCTTTAATTTTCATATCCATTACGGTAGGTGGTGGGGTCGACACTGCCCGGCAGTGCGTTCTATCTCCCCCCGTTCACGGGGGGACAAAGGGGGGTTCTTTTGCTCCCCCCCGTTTCGTCGAAGACAAACGGGGGGGGCAGGGGGGGTAGCTCTTTCCTTTATCCTTTTCCTCGCATCTTCTCCAACAATCCAGCTAAGTTAAGCAGAACTTTCTTGGTTTCTGGATGATTCAGCCCTAACAACGTTTCAAAAATCTCCAATGCCTTTTCAAAACATCTCTTCGCTCCCACCAAATCCCCCTGGTATTCAAGCGACAAGCCCAGATTGTTTACAGTTGATGCTACATTTGGATGATTTTCTCCCAATTCTTTCTCAAGAATTATGAGCGCCCTCTCAAAGCACTTTATTGCTGGCTCCCAATTCCCCTGAGCTTGCAAGACAGCACCCAGATTGTTTACAGCTGTTGCTACATTTGGGTGGTTTTCTCCTAATTCTTTCTCTAATATCTTCAGAGTCCTCTCAAAGCATTGCTTCGCGTTCTCCATTGCCCCCTGTTGTAGAAACACATAACCCAGATTGTTCACATCTCGAGATACGTTTCGATGATCCCTTCCGAATTGCTTTTCATTAATGTTCAGTGCCCTCTCGAAGCACTGCTTCGCTCCCTCTAAAGTTCCCTGATCCTGAAGCACCAGACCTAGATTGTTCATGAAGAACGCTACCAAAGGGTGGTCTTTCCCCAATTTCTCCTCGCCGATCTTCAGCGCTCTCTTGCTGCATTTCTTCGCTTCCTCCAGGTTCCCTTGTTTCCGAAGCACTTCGCCCAGATTGTTCACTATGATCGCAACGGAAGGATGATCGAGTCCATACGAAATCTCACAAACAGCAATAGCTTGTGAATACAGGTCCCTTGCTTCCTCGTAGAGTGCATGACCCCAAAAATAATTTGCACATAGTGTGAGTAGTCGCCCCACAGACTTATGCGCAACCTTGGCCTTCTCCCCATACCCGGCGGCAGCCAGACCATGCGGTAACAAGCGATTACAATCCTCCCATGTTCGCACGTCATCGCTTTCTTGGGGAAATGCCATATTGACAATCTCCGCCGCCTCTGCAATCCAAGTTTTCCGTTCCTCTATCGGTATCCGATCCCGTGTTACCTCCTGCACCAGCCGGTGAACTGACAAACCCTTTTTGCTACGTGTAACCAGCGAGTAGTCCTTCAGCGCGGCGACCGCTACGTCGAGTTTCGTTTCATCTTTCACACAGGCCGCCAGAGTCTCCGGTAGAAACTCAGCTCCTTCTACGATCACGTCCAGCGGAATATCATCGGGTGCGAAGTAGGCACACAAGCGTAATAAATCACCTGACTCGGTGCATTGATTCTCCGCCGCTTCAAACGACATCGTCCATGTCGTCGAGACCGTATCTTTATAGTCTTGACTTGGTTTGGCAAGGCCGCTTTCGAATATTTCAAGCTTCCTCTTCCTGTAGAGTTCCAGATAATCGGCAAGTGACTTCCCCGTCTTCTCCACATACGCCCCCGCCTGCTCGAGTGCCAACGGCAGATAGTCCAACTCTTTCGCGATTGCGTCGGCCGCTGTTTCGTCCTTTTGTTTTGTCCGCTTGAGCAGAAACTCTTTGGCTTCGCCCGGTTCCATTTTCTCGACTTCAAGCAATTCCGCCGTTCCACCCCAGGCCTGATAGCGCGATGTAATCAGGACATGACCGCCATTGGGAAGAAAAGATTTCAACTCCTCCGGATTCGGAGCATTGTCAAAGATCAGCAGCCACTTTTCTTTCGCATTTCGCAGCCACTTCCTCACAGCTTCCCGAACTACATCGGAAGTCTGTCCAACCTCGGTAAGCTTCAACTCCCGCGCGAATGCTTCAATGTCCGCCGTGCGCGATGCTTCCGTTTCCGCCTTCACCCACCAGATCACATCATACTCCCCCGCATACCGATAAGTATACTCCAGCGCCACCTGCGTCTTCCCGATCCCACCCAAACCATACAGCGCCGTCAATGCTGCCGCTTTTCCCTCTTCCAGCGTCTCCCGCAATTCACCCAAAATCTCATCCCGCCCCGTAAAATTCGGATTGCGAAGCATAAGGTTATTGATAGACAAGGATTGAGGTTCCGATGCTTCGTTCAGAGCATTCTGTTTCTGCTCAAGCTCTTCAATCCGCCTCAAAATAATCATCGTATCAGTTGAGGCTGCCCGCTTCGCATTCTTCAGGAACACTAATTGGAACTGCAGCAGGTAAGCCTCCGCTCCCTGAACCCGAAAGCGCTCCTCTGCCTGCGCAATGAAATCCTGATTAGACTCGTCAGTCATATACGACTTGAACGCAGATCGAATAAGGTCGTCACCAAACATCTCCAGAACATTTGTCGGTAGATCAGGATCATCCCATCTCAGATCAACCAAACTCCGTACGTATACTTGATCAGGAGTTGCTCCAACTTCCAAGGTCTCTATGCCGAGTCTCTTGAGTGACTCAACGATTTCTTCAGAGTTTAAAGCCCAGTTCTTGAACCGGCTGGACAGACTCAGCAGTGCATTAAAAGTGCCTGCAAAGCTCATCTTATCTCGCTTTGGTTTATGCGTTCTTACGCTTTGACTATGTCAATCTTAATAAAAAAGAAGCAGGCATCACAACCTGCCCCTTCAGAAATTGTAACTGGGGCTTATATTCAATTTCCCTCCAAACTTGGTTTGGGGGGATTAAGGGGGGTCCTATTTGTCATTCTGAACAAGTCTTCGCAGTGAAGGATTTCTGCCCCCTTGCCGTGCTTACCATTCTTTTTCATCACTTTGCCTTTATCTTTCTCGCCAGCCAATCCAAATTCCTTTGTGCTGTTTTCACGTTCAGATAATCCTTACCATGGATTTTTGTCCATATCTTTATTGCCTCCTCAAAGCTGTTCTTTGCTTCCTTAAAGCTCCCATGAGCCTTCTGCATTTCACCTATATAGAACAGACTCTGAGCAACCATAAGATGATCTTTGCCACTTACTTTCTCATTGATCTCTAAGACTTTCCGATATTCTGATATAGCTCCTTGAAGGTTACCATCCGCGAAGAGCATCCATGCGATATTGTTTCTTACTGAAGCCATAATTTTGTGATGAGATCCAAGCAGATTCTCGAGATCTGTGACTACTTTAGTATAGATGTTATAATCATCACTCTTTCTTGAACGTAATGCCAAGTATAATCTGCAGCTGTCATACATAGATTGAGCATCTATACTAAATACTTGGTTATCTTGACAATGACTAATGATGAGAAAGCCGTGTATCAATAGACGATCAAATACACTCCATGTGAATTCAATACTGTTTAGGTCAGGGAAGGCAGTGCTAACGATCTTCATTGCCGCAACAATCCATATCTTCTGGTTTTCCTCCGTTAATCTATCTCTTGCTACTTCCTGCACCAGCCGGTGAATCGACAAACCGTTCTCATTTCGTGTGACCAGTGAATAATCCATCAATGCGGTAATAGCTTCGTCGAACTTCACCTCATCTTTCGCGCACGCTGCCAGCTCGTCAGGCAGGAACTCAACACCTTCCGCAATCACATCCAAAGGAATATCATCCGGTGCGAAGTAAGCACATAGACTCAAAAAATCCTCTGCCGCCCTGCACTTCCTTGTGGCTTCCGCAATGGACAGAGTCCATGTTGTTGTAATTGTCTCTTTGTAATCCTGAGTTGGACTGGCAAATCCACTCTTGAATAATTCTGTCCTTTTGCTTCTATACAGTTCCAGATAATTCTGTAATGACTTTCCCGTTCGCTCTATGTACGCCCCCGCCTGTTCGAGCGCCAACGGCAGGTAACCCAACTCCTCGGCAATTGCATCCGCCACCGTCTCGTCCTTCTGCTTCGTGCGCTTGAGGAGAAACTCTCTGGCTTCGTCTTTGTCCATTTTCTCGACTTCAAGCGATTCCGCCGTTCCGCCCCAGGCCTGATAGCGCGACGTAATCAGCACATGACCGCCATTAGGGAGAAAGTCTTTCAAACTTTCCGGATTCGGAGCATTATCAAAGATCAGCAGCCACTTTTCTTTCGCATTTCGCAGCCACTTCCTCACAGCTTCCCGAACTACATCGGAAGTCTGTCCCACCTCCGGCAGCTTCAACTCTCGCGCGAACGCTTCAATATCCGCCGTGCGCGACGCCTCCGTTTCCGCCTTCACCCACCAGATCACATCATACTCCCCCGCATACCGATAAGTATACTCCAGCGCCACCTGCGTCTTCCCGATCCCCCCCAATCCCGATAGTGCTGTTAGAGCGGTTGTCCGGTCCTTAACAAGATATTCACGTAACTGATCGAGCAGTTCGCTTCTCCCCGTGAAATTCGGATTCCGCAGCGAGGAAATATTCCAAATCTCTGGCAGCTTCCCGGGATAGCGCTTCGTGCCGATTGGCTCTGCAGTCTGCATGCCCGTTGGAAATATCGGTTCACTGTCCGGCACTCCGCGCTTCAACTCTTCAAGAATCTTCGCGCGGGCATGCTCTGCATCCAATCCACGAATATCAATCTGCAGGAGCGGCGCCAACAGTCCGTCAGGTTTGCAATCATCAATTCGAATCGGGACCATCTTACGCGCTTTGCCTTGCGGATCTGCCCAAAACACCGCTGCCCATTCCGGATGCGTATAGGTTCCGCCCAAATAGTTCTCGGACAGCACGACAATCTTTCGCTTGCATGTTTGCATAGCATCTTGCATTTCAAGTGGAATATTTGATCCGACTTCGAAATGCCACTTGTCAAGCACCACTGTGTAGCCGCCATCTTGAAGCTGCCATGCAATCCATTCAGCCCACATAACATCGCGCCCGCTGTGGGAGATGAAGAAGTCCTTCTGTGTCTTAGCTTCTGTCATAGTATATTTCCCTTACAAACAAAAAAGGAGCAGGCATCACAACCTGCCCCTTCAGAAATTGTAACCGGGGCTTATATTCAATTTCCCTCCAAACTTGGTTTGGGGGGATTAAGGGGGGTCCGCATCAGTCCATAAATAAGCCACCTGTCGCTTCCATCCAATCCGCGATCTTATCACAGGCCTGTGAAATATTCTTCCCGGTCATGTCCAGCTCGAATGACGGCAGCAGCGACTCCTTCACCAACCCGCGAATCAATTCTTGCTCCTTCATGAACACCGAGAGATCATCATACTGCGACGGCTTGCCCGAAACCTTCAACCGCTCCAGTCGTGCCTCGGCGAATGATTCCGGCGTCCGCGTCAGAAACACGATTCGGAAATTCAGCGGTTTCAGTCGTTCCTCCAGCCACCTGAAATCATATTTGTGATTCCGCGCCTGCATGTGATGCGCAATCGCCGACAGATGAAAGCGGTCCACGATCCATGAATAATACGGCAGCAACTCGAACAGCCGCGCCCATGTCGCATAAACCTCCATCGCCTGTTGTTCTTCTTCCGGCGCGAAATTAATCGGCCCCCGCCCCCACGGAAAATTCGTGAAGCCGCACCACTCCGCCGAAATCACCGGTGAGTGATAGCGATACTTTTTCGGTCCAACGATCCGTGGATGCTCGTTCAACGCAAACGCGATATCGGTCTTGAAGGTCAGCCTTGTTCCCTCCAGAATAAGCTTCGGGCAAAGCTTCCGTCCCATCAACTGCTCTCCTCTAACGCGAGCCTTCGCGCCCGCTTTCCTTCGATCAGCACGCCCACCCAAATCGAAGCTTCATATAAAAACATCATCGGCGTCACCATTAGCAGCATCGTCACCGCGTCCGTCGTCGGCGTCGCCAGCGCGGATAAAATAAAAATCGCCACAATCGCATAGCGCCGGTGCTTGCGGAAGAACTTTGACGACACCAGTCCCGTCGCAATCAGCACTCCCATCACTAACGGCAACTGAAAAATCGTCCCGAACGCCAACAGTAAAAACAGCAGCAAATTGATATAGCTCTTCAGCGACCACAAATTCTCGATCCCGAATTCGGCGAACGATCCCAGAAACTTCAGCGCCCCGGGAATCACATACCATGCGAACAGCACTCCCCCCCAGAACAGAATCGTTCCCACGATCGTGATCGGCCACAGCCACAGCTTTTCCTTTTTCTTCAATCCCGGCCCCACGAATCCGTATAGCTGCCACGCCACGAACGGAGCGGCGAACAGCGCGCCCAACATCAGCGAAATCTTGATCTGAATCACGAATCCTTCCGACGGCGCGAGCAGTGTCAGCGATCCCGGCACATATTCCGTGAACGGCTTGATCAAAAACTTTTGCGCCGGATCGGAGAGCGCGAATCCCGCGATCGCCGCCAGCGCGATAAACACCAGCGACCGCAGCAGGCGTTTCCGCAGCTCATCAATGTGATCCCAAAAGGTCATGGATTCTGGTTCGGACATGGAAAGAAAGGTCTAAGGTATAAAGTATGATATCTAATATGATTCTTAATCCCCCCCATTTACTCGAAGAGAAATGGGGGGTAGGGGGGGGTAATTCTTCGCCGAGCCGGGCTAAGCACAGAGAATGTTTCGCTTTCGAGTTCGTTCAGGTGCGCAACCCGGCCGGAATATTCTGGTTTCAAGTTTCACGTTTCAAGTTTCATCCTTCGTCAAGCTCCCGTCGCCACCCGAAACGGATTGAACTTCGTCTTCGTGTCATACACATCCACGCCCTCGGCGCGCTTCAGTTTGCCCACCACCAGATAGGTCACCGGCGTGAACACGATTTCGATGCTGCACTTGAACACATAATTGAACGCAATCATCAGCAGCAGTTCCCGCATGGGCACGATCCCCGCGAAGGCAACCACCACGAAGATCACCGTGTCCACGCCTTCGCCGACCAGCGTCGAACCGATCGTGCGCGTCCATAGCCAGCGGCCCTTGGTG
>JAHJDJ010000257.1 GCA_018812585.1 bacterium | reverse complement strand
TTCAGGCAATTGGATTTCGTGAGGTGATTCAATTCCCGTACCAGTATAGCGTACTATTACCAGTGAATTCTGGTTGGCAACGTAGATTTCATCACCGTTAAGGAACAGTTCGCGGGCCACACCTGGCGTGCGGTAAGAGCCGCGATATTGCGGTACCAGTGGATTTCCCACGTCGAGGATCACGAGACCTCCGGTGCCATCTGCCAGATAGGCTAAATCGCCAGCGATTCTGACGTCCCACACTGAACCTTCCGTATTATAATTCGCCACCTGAAGGCCATCAAGCCAGATGGTCAGCCCTTCAACGCCATCAGCGACAAACAGATAGCCTTCATGCAAGATGCATCTGTTCGCCAGGCCGCGAGTGTCAAATTCGTCTATCAGTTGAGGCGAATTGACATTGGAGACGTCGAATACTGCAATGCCCGCGTCCCATTGACTGACATAAGCGGTGTCATTTTGAAGCACAATACCCTTCGCAATACCCGACATATAGGTATGAGAAACATAGGTTGGTGAAGCAGGGTGTGTGTAATTAACGATCAGAAGGCCGCCATAATTATCGGCACAATACAGATAGGGCGTCTGTAACTGGGCATCGACTGCCAGACCCTCAGTATTAAATCGAGATAGCTGGGTCGGAGTGCCCGGGTTGTTGACGTCGATAGCGAAAACTCCTTCGGTCTGGTGTGAAGAGTAGCAGATCCCGTTCATCACGTAGGTATCGATGCCGCTGCCCGTGAGTGTGATTTCGCTGTACTCGGTGGGATTCTCCGGATCAGAGATATCGAGGATCGAAAGCTCGCTGGTGGCTCCGCGAGCCACATAGGCGTAATCCTGGGATACCCAGACACTGTTCACCGATCCGGGAAAAGAGTATTCTCCCAACAGTGAAGGGGATTGCGGATTGGCAATGTAAACAGCAGCCAGTCCCTGCCAGTCATCAGCCAGAAACAGGGTGGATTGGGAAATTTGCAGAGCATAAGCATATCCATCCGTGTCGAAAGAGCTGTAAAGGTAGGGCAACTCTGGATTGGAAACGTTTAAAACAGCCAAGCCATTGGCGTGATCGGCGGCGTACAGGTAAATTCCATTCAGCACAACGTTATGGACGGCGCCCGTGGTCACCCATGATCCGATAAAATCGGGGGTGGCGGGATCGCTCACGTCTAATATAACCACTCCTTCGGGACCATCGGCGACGTAGAGGAGGTTGTTGTCGAGATATAATCCTTGTGCTACCCCGTTGGTATTATATGATCCAATTTCTACTGGCTGCGAGGGTGTCGATACGTCGATAACTTTGACACCGACGCCTTCCGCCGCGACATAGAGATAATCCTCCTGCTGCAGAACGTCTCTGGCCGAACCGCCTAGATCCAGGGAGGCAACCTGTGTTGGCGCCTGAGGATTAGCGGCGTTGAGCACTGCTAAGCCGGAACCTCCATCGGCAAGATAGATAAATACTTCGTCTTTGACGGTGGCATAGGCATACCCTTCGGTATCAATACCACCCACATAGTCAGGATTATCGGGTGAAGAGACGTCCAGGATGAAAAGACCGCCTGAACCACTGGCGAGATATGCCATATCTCCTTCTAAAAGGATTCCTTCGGTGATACCGGGGAGCGCAAATGTCGAGAGGGGAATTATCTGGGAGGGTAATGATCCATCCAGAACGGTCAGACCATAACTCATGGCACAATAAATATAACCTCCGTCAAGCTGGAGGTCGTGAAACGGTCCCCAAAGCAACGACTCGGAAACCAGTTCTACCTGATCCCCCCAGGGCTGCGCGTGTGTTTGCGGAGGGGAAGACAGCGCCCAGAAGACAAAAAAAGCGGCAATTGTGCCGCAGCCAATTCTTTTCAAGGTCATTGCACTTTTTGTTACAGAATAATAGTTTATTACTGTTGCGCCAGAACAAATGACAAGTGCTCGATTTCGATGACCATATTTTCGTTACGGACGGTGACGTCCGGCGGTACGAACAGTGATATCGGGGCGAAATTAAAGATGGCCTTGACGCCAGCTCCGACCAATGCGTCAGTCACTTTTTGGGCAGCTTCTACCGGGACTGCGATGACAGCGATATCGACGTGGCCATTTTTCACTTCAGCGTCGAGGTTGTCCAGGTTTTTTACTTCCATCCCGTCGATTTTACTACCGATCTTGGAGGGGTCACTATCCAGAAGCAGCGTAAAGTGAAAGTTGTGTTCTTGGAATTGGCTGAAGTTTAAAAGCGCATGACCGATATTACCGACGCCCACCAGCGCGAGATGCCACTCCTGGTCCAGACCCAGGATTTTACCTAACTGCTGTTTTAGAGCTTTGACGTTGTAACCCAGGCCGCGTCTGCCGAAGGCGCCGAAGAAGGAAAAATCTTTACGAACTTGCGCTGAAGTGACATTGTTGCGGCGCGCCAGTTCCTCTGATGAAACAGTTTCTGTTTCCTGCCGTTCCAGATGTTTTAAGGTGCGGTAATATCGGGATAAACGACCGACTGTGGCATCGGCAATTTTACTGCCGTACCGGCTCGAAGATCGTTCATGGTTGTTGATTGACATTTACGTGCCTCTAACTTTACTTCAAACCATAACCAGGGGTGATCACGTGAATAAATTCTTAAATATCAGCATAACTTCCCGGCGGAGCGCGAAGAAAGCTGCTGAAATTGGGTTCACTTCCCCGGATTTATCAAAGTATTACGAAGCTTTTTCGTTTTTGTTTTGTGAAATCACCGGAATTGTGATAGTAAATTCTGTACCGTCTCCGGGTTCGCTGGAAACTCTGATGTTAGCGCCGTACTTCTGCAGGAGTTGTTGGGATGTATGCAATCCCAACCCGGTGCCGGAAGGCCGGAATTGATCGGCGTCATCTGTCAACGATTTAGTGCTGAAGAAAGGATCGAATATTTTATTCACGTATTCCTGCGGAATACCACAACCGGTGTCTTTCACCTTTAAGATGATACTCTGTCCTTGCTCAGATAGTTCAGTGCGTACAGTTAAGCGGGTTTCCTCTCCCTGCGTCATCGCATCGAGCGCGTTCTGAACCAGATTCTGGAAGCACTGGGAGAAGTCCCCATACAATCCCTTCACTGATGGTAGTTTTTCATTTAGCTGAAGATCCAGCTCGATAATATGCTTAAAAAAGAGATTCGCCTCGAGGAACTTCAGTTCGGTCTGAACCAACTCGTTAATGTCGATCTCTACTTCCTCCTCGGACTGTTCCTGACGGGTTTTAATCATCAGATTGGTGACGATGTCGGTGACTCTTGCCGCGGCTTGCAATATATCATTCCACTCTCGGGCATCGGGATTATTGAGTATTGCCATTTCTGCTGTCATTATGATGGCGGCAAGAGGCGAGTTTATATTGTGAGCAAAACCGGAGGCTAACAGGCCGATGGCTTCGAGTTTTTGTGAATGCCGCAGGTGAGATTTTAGAATATGCAGATCCGTGACGTCTCGGAGGACTGCAACGACAGCTTCCAGCGCGCCATCATCCGAGGGCATCTTCACCAGAGTAATCTCAGTGATAGCATCCTGTTTTTTCTTGGACTTACGATGAACCTCACATACACAGCGAGAGCTTTTGGTATATTCCAGGAAAAAGCCATCGACTAATTTATTGTCGTGAGCTGTTAATTGCTGGCGGATATTGCTGCCTAAAAGCTTATCTGGCCTGCGGCCGAGCAGCCTGGCGGCGGCTTTATTAGCATATTCGATGGTCCCATCGGGGGCCATAAGGAGTAACCCAGCATCGATAATTTCAACTGCATCGGCAATGAGCTTACGATATTTGTGTAATGAGCTGTTTGTCACGGGTGTTGCATCCTGGTTCATGGTGTCGTCGTCAGTAACAGGCTGGCTGTTTTCCTGCAGTCGGAGAATTAAAATAGCGTGTTCGGGTAACCGTCGCTCGTTTTGCAGCGCCATCACATTTGCGATGCAGGACTGAAAACCGGAATGATTGGTTTTAAAGTCCGCGCGTATTGTAATGATACTATTCTGCATCACTCGGTCGAATACAGACGGCCAAGGGAGATTTTCTTCGAAGCTGACGAGAGTTTTGATATCTTGACCTACGAGCTCTGACGATTTAGCGTCAGCTCCGGCAGCGAATGGCTCATTATAGTAAATCACTGTTCCCGAGCGGTTTACAATCGCAATGCATTCCGATGAGGAAACGCCATTCTCCTGCAAATCGTTCAGGGAACTTAGGGTAGATCGTTTTATCTCTGCGATGCTTAACCCCTGCTTTTTTCTATTTTATCCTAAAATAATTTAACCTGATCGTCCAGATTCTCATCATCGTCGGTTTCGCTTTCGACATGCTCCTCGCTCTTTACAACTTTGGCGATATCTGCGATGTGATCCTCTTCGGCGATACGAATCAGCCGGACGCCCTGGGTCACTCTTCCAATCGTGCGGATTTTTTCAATCGGCTGCCTGATGACCATTCCCGAGGTTGTGACGATCATCAGATCATCCTGATCAACGACTTCCATGATAGAGATCATTTCGCCGATCTTCTTGTTGACTCGCAGGGTGAGGATGCCTTTTCCGCCGCGATTCGTGATGCGGTAATCTTGAATAGAGCTGCGCTTTCCGTATCCCTTTTCAGAAGCAACCAATAGTGTTCCTTCTCGCTTAACGACGACCATACCGATAACAAAGTCACCTGCGCCGATACTGATGCCTTTGACACCGGCGGCTGTGCGGCCCATGGCGCGCACTTTTTCCTCGTTGAAACGAATCGCTTTACCCTGACGGGTACCCAGAACGACATCATCTTTACCGTCGGAAATGCGGGCTTCGATCAATTCGTCGCCTTCATTAATGGCAATGGCGATAATGCCGGCTTTACGCGGATTGCCGTACTTGGAAAGGGCAGTCTTTTTTACCAGACCTTTACGCGTTGCCATAATGATAAAGCGGTCTTCGGGGAATTCAGCTACTGAAACGATGGCGCGAACCTCTTCCCCTTTTTCGACGTTGATCAGGTTTACGATCGGTCTCCCCTTAGCGCCGCGCCCCATCTGTGGAATTTCGTGCACCTTCAACCAGTGACAGCGCCCGCGGTTGGTGAAAAAGAGCATGTAATTGTGGGTTGAAGCGATAAAGAGATGCTCAATCCAATCTTCATCCTTGGTCTTGGCGCCGGTAAGTCCTTTGCCGCCTCTCCCCTGCCTGCGGAATCCAGATACCGGGAAACGTTTGATATAACTCTGATGGGAGATGGTGATAACCATCTCCTCTTCTGCAATCATATCTTCAATGCTGAATTCTTTATAATCGACGACGATTTCGGTGCGGCGTTCGTCACCATATGCTTCCAGGATTTCAGCCAGCTCTTCCCTGATCACATCGATACGTTTCTGCTTTGAATCCAGCAACTCCTGCAATTCTACAATCAATTCCGTCAGTGCTCTTATTTCATCGACCAATTTTTGAATTTCTAAACCGGTCAAACGGGCTAAACGCATGTCCAAGATGGCTTTAGCCTGAACCTCGCTCAGGTCGAATTCAGCCATTAAGCCCACGCGTGCATCATCAACAGATTTACTTGAACGAATGATCTGAACGACGCGGTCGATATTGTCTACTGCGATCTTCAGACCTTCCAGGATATGCAGCCGCTCATTTGCTTTCCGTAGGTCAAATTCTGCACGCTTGATGACGATATCGTGTCTATGCCGCAGATATTCCTGCAGCATTTGCGGCAGGTTCAGAGTGCGCGGAATGCCGTCCACTAACGCCAGTGAATTGACGCCGAACGTATTCTGCATTTGTGTATGGGCGTACAGGTTATTCAGAATAACTTCTGCCATGGCATCGCGCTTCAGTTCGATAACAAGGCGCATTCCTTCGCGATCGGATTCATCACGGATGTCCGCAATACCTTCAATTTTTTTATTATTGACCAGTTCGACGATTTTTTCGATCAGTTTTGTTTTATTAACCTGATAAGGGATTTCTGAGACGATGATACGGTCGCGATGCTTGCCCGTTTCTATGCTGGCACGAGCACGGATAACGACGCGGCCTCTTCCAGTCCGTTGTGCATCCCGCACACCAGCAGTACCGTAGATAATACCTCCGGTGGGAAAATCAGGCGCGGGAATCAATTCTCGCAGATCATTGCAGATCTCATCCATCGTCTGCTCGTCTTTGGTCCAACTACGATCATCGAAGCTGTCACCGAAACGTTCAAAAATATAGTTTAAACCAGCGATGATTTCGCTCAGGTTGTGCGGCGGGATATTTGTCGCCATCCCGACAGCGATGCCTGAAGAACCGTTCACCAGCAGGTTAGGGATTTTGGAGGGTAAAACCGACGGCATCTGCAAGGATTCGTCGTAATTGGGGACAAAAACGACGGTCTCTTTTTCGATATCCTGCAGCATTTCTGCGGCCATGTGGAGCATGCGTGCTTCAGTATACCGCATAGCCGCAGCTCCGTCGCCATCGATGGAGCCAAAGTTTCCCTGGCCGTCCACCAAGGGGTAACGCAGCGAGAAATCCTGCGCCATACGCACCAGCGTATCGTAGATTGCCTGGTCGCCATGGGGGTGATACTTACCCATGACGTCACCGACGATACGGGCTGATTTTTTATAGGATCTGCCGGGCTGCAAGCCCAGTTCGTGCATACCGAAAAGCACTCGCCGATGCACCGGTTTCAAGCCATCGCGGACGTCCGGCAAGGCGCGGGATACGATAACGGACATACTGTAATCGAGGTACGACTCCCGAAGTTCCTCCTCGATGTTAACGGGTGTGATTCTTTCGCCAGGTATAAATGCCATGATTGGGTTTTATTTTTAAAGGATTGCTTAGTTATTGTCTATTTTTTTAGAAGTTCGGTGATGTATGGTTTCGTTTCTGGCAAATTGACCGTTATAATGT
Organism: bacterium; assembly: GCA_018812585.1. Lineage (GTDB taxonomy): Bacteria > Electryoneota > B3-LCP > B3-LCP > B3-LCP > JAHJDJ01. The sequence continues at coordinate 2,839 of JAHJDJ010000257.1, read as the reverse complement.
GCCAGATTATTTCCAAGTCGATCCCGAAATATTCATGGATTATTATATTTCTCAAACCCACCATTTTATTCCAGGGGACCTCAGAATGCTCTTTTTTTATTTCTTGAGGAATATGTTTTGATGCTTCACCAATTATTTCAATGTTTCGTACGACCGCATCGATGACCAGCTCATTCTCTTTGAAAGCATCAAACTTCAATCCCTTTATATAACTATCAATTTTATTAATAGCTTCAAGAATATCCTCTATGAATATTTCAGGATCACGCGTCATATATACGACACCTCGCTAAGAATTTCATCGCGCAGCTTTGCCTTTAAAGCGTTTGGTGTGACGAGATCGACACGGCGCCCTAACAGATTTTCAAGAAATTCTAAAAGCTCAACGAAATCCCAACCTATGGGCTCCGAAAATTCTACTAGAACATCTACATCGCTCTCGTCTGTGACTTCATTGCGGGAATAAGATCCGAATATCCCTATACGCGACACTTTAAATCTGCGCTGCAAATCAGCTTTGTGTTTCTGCAGCAACTTTTCGGCTTTTGCTGATGTAGTACTCATTTCCTTTTGGAACTTTTATGTTTTGATTAACGGCATTAACCGACCAATTCCGGCAGCAAAACCCAGTTGACACACCAAAAAGCATTTTCGATGCGATACAAACAGACAACGCCGCTATTGCGGAAATTCACCACAAACTTGTCGGGGTCTTCGGTGATCAGGAGACTCGTCAGGCGACTTAAATACGGCAGATGGCCGACCAGCATTAGATCGTTTTTTTTGTCTTTCAGCTTGTCCGCCCATGCGTTGGGATCGTCACTGGGGGATAATCCGTCAGCCGCCTCCACCCCACCTCCGGGATTTAAAGCTTCGGCGAGGATTTCTGCGGTTTGCCTGGCGCGCAGTTTCCCGCTGTGAAAGATCTTGTGCGGACGGACGTCTGTGTGCAGGCTCAGGTAAAGCGCCATCCGGTTGGTTTCATCCTCTCCCGCTTCGGTCAAGGGACGGTCAGGATCTTCATCTTTGGATGTCGCTGTTCCGTGCTGTATCAGGTAAAGGTTCATTATAATCGTCAGTCGCTATTACCGTTTCCCGATTCCTCGTTTTTCAAACGCAATGGCTCTGCGGTACCGTCCTTGCCTACACCGAAGTAAACGGTTCGGTGCGGGAAGGGGATCTCGATTCCCTTTGCGTCGAAGGCTTTTTTCAGGCGACGATTGTACTCTCGGCCAATCCGCCACTGTTTGATCGGTTTTGTTTTAGTGCGCGCCTTTATAATGACAGCCGAATCGGCAAATTTATCGACGCCTAATATTTCAAGTGGCGCGATGATGTCTGATTTGAATGCGTCATCGTTACGGATCTCTTCATCGACCTGTTTCATGACTTCAACCACTTCATCCGTATCTTCCCGGTAGGCGACGCCGATTTCGAAGACGTAGTGGCTGAATTCTTTGGTCATATTGGTGACAACTTCAATGTTGCCATTGGGAATATAATGGACATTGCCAGCCATATCCCGCAAGATCGTCATTTTCAGGTTGACTCTCTCAACCAGACCACTTTTGCCTGCGATGTCTATCCAATCTCCAATACGGATTTGATCTTCCAGCAGAATGAAGAAGCCATTGATGACGTCCTTCACCAGGTTTTGCGCTCCGAAACCAACCGCCAAGCCGACAATTCCAGCGGCGGCTAATATGGGCCCTATTTCCACGCCGAATTGATCGAGTAGCATCATGAAAGCCACTAGGAATACCACGACATTCAATAAATGCCGGACTACGGATGAAAGTGTATCGGCGCGCTTCTTATCTTCTTCATCTACTCTCTGTTTCGTGAGCAGTCCACCCAACCGTGAGGAGATGATACTGACCGATTTAATTCCGACCAGAGCCAAGATGATAATAATGACGACGCGAACTCCTGATGTCGCCACCCAAGTCCCAAACTCTTTCAGGATCATGTCAAAATTAATTGCAGTTGATTCCACTTACAGCCACCTCTTCCGTTTGAAGAAATAGAACATGAATGCTCCCACGCCAATAATGATTGTCCAGAATCCTATCGGGTAAGTCCATCTCCAACCGAGTTCGGGCATAACCTCGAAATTCATCCCGTAAATTCCGGCAAGGAAGGTCAGCGGGATGAAAATTGTAGCGATGATGGTCAGAACTTTCATCACTTCATTCATGCGGTTACTGATACTGGAATGATACGTATCCAGCATCCCAGCGGTCATTTCTCTGTAGGAGTCGATCGTTTCCAGTGCGTGGATCACATGATCGTGGGTATCGCGCAAATAAATTACTGTCGTTTCTGTTAAAAGTTCGGATTCTGAATTGTAGAAATCGCTGATAGCATCTCTCAGCGGCATGATAGATCGCCGCAGAGCGATGATTTTACGTTTGTGACTTAATACTATTTCAGGCGCTTCTGGCGGGGGAGCATCCAATAACAATTCTTCGAAATCTTCAATCGCTCCGCCAAGTTTTTCCAGCACGATAAAATAATTATCAACGACAGAGTCGATCAGGGCGTAAGCGATATGATCAGCCCGGCGTTTGCGAATGCGGATTTTACCTGTACGGATGCGTTCTCGCACCGGTTCAAAGACATCTCCAACTCGTTCCTGAAATGAGATGACGAAATTCTTTCCAAGGATGATACTTAACTGTTCTTCAATAATTTCATCTTGCTTCCCATTGTAGTAAAGCATTTTCAAGCTGATAAAACAATAATCGTCGAAATCCTCAAACTTCGGGCGCTGACCGGTGTTTAAGATATCCTCCAGTACCATGGGATGGGCGCCAAAATGCAGACCCAGTTTTTCAAT
>JAHJDJ010000256.1 GCA_018812585.1 bacterium | reverse complement strand
GGGTCATTTTTACTGACACCTATGGCAGTGAACAGGATGTGTCCTTTGAACTGGAATTAGGACGTCCGGAAATACTGGTAGTTGATGATGATGGCGGGGAGAATTATCAAAGCCTCTATACATTGACCTTCGATTCTCTGGATACTTTCGTGGACGTGTGGACGCAAACAGATGCGGCAATTTCGGCAGAAGAACTGATGCGCTATGACGCGGTGGTCTGGTTAAACGGAAATGCCGCCTCAACACTGGACAACGACGAGCAGACAGCTCTGGCAACGTATATGGATGCAGGTAAGGCTCTGTTTTTCTCATCGAAGAGTGCGGGTTTGGATATTGGCAGTACTGCTTTCTATTCAGATTACCTGCATGCCGCGTTTGTATCGGATGACGCGGGAATGGTCTTCAGCGCGAAGGGCGCCGAAGGATGTCCCTTCATAACCCCTGATGATTCCCTATTATTCGTGGGCGGATCGGGCGCGGGGAACTTCCAATCGTGCGACGTCATCAGTCCAATGACGGGCGCTCAATCGGTAGTGACGTATGCCAGCAGTTCAGATGTCGGTGGCGTTTACTATACCGGAGATTATAATCTAATATACTTTGCTTTTCCCTTCGAAACCGTCACCTACACACCCAATTACATGAATCGTCAGACCCTGCTGGCTAATGTCATGGATTGGCTGATGACCGTGGGTGTGAAACCGGTCCCCGGACAAGGCAAACCGTTGGAATTTGCACTGTCGTCGGTTTATCCCAATCCCTTTAACCCGGTTGTCACGATCAGTTATCAGCAGGCAGCCTATAGTTCGGTTAAACTGCAGATCTATGACATCGCGGGGAAGTTAGTTGACACTTTAGTGGAGGGCTCCTATCCAGCGGGGTATTACCAGGTGACTTTCAACGGAACCGGATTAGCATCCGGCCTCTACCTGGCGAGGTTGGCCGCTGGCGAGAACGTTCAAACCGCTAAAATGGTGCTTTTGAAATAGAAGAAAAGAATACAGAAGACAGAATAAAAGAAGAAGGGGCTGTCCTAAAAGCCACAAGGGCAGTCATTGCGAGGAAGTTCGACGATTTAATCGGCGAACGACGTGGCAATCTCGTGGAACGTCAGCGATCATTTTAACGCTCGCGATAGGACTCGAAGATTGCTTCGGGCTGATGAATCAGTCCTCGCAATGACATTTCACCGCTTTTAGGACAGCCCCTTTATTAATTCAATGGTGACTGACGTTTACGATGGCGGGCTGGTCTTCCAACGGCGATGCATCCAGAACCACTGTTCAGGATGGCGGCGCACGGCTTCTTCCAGATGTTTGGTGAAGCGGCGCGTGATTTCTTCAATGGCGGCATCGGCATCAGCAGGTAAATTGCTCAGGTCCAACAGTTTATTAACGACCTTCAAAGGCCCTTTCCCCTGACGGTAGGATTCCGCAAAGATGATGGGCGCCCCGGTGCGGTGCGAGAACATCGCTGCGCCCTTGGGAGTCGATGCCAGTCTGCCAAAATATTCGACGAATACGCCCGCTTCATGTGTATCCTGATCGGATAGGATAGCGATCAGAGTATTCTCTTTCAGCGCTTTCAGAACGCCTTTGATGGCATCTCTTCGTTTGATGATCTGTACGCCGGTTGATTCCCGCATGCGATCCATCATCAGTTCTACCTGCTTGTTGCGCTGGGTCGTTACGACGTAAGCGACTGGATACCCCTTGACCGCCGCGGCTGCGCCCATCAGTTCCCAATTTCCGATATGCCCGGACACGACAATGCCGCCTTTACCTCCAGCAACTACCTGATCAAGAACGTCCCAACCCTCCACATCGACGAGACGATCCAAAGACTCTGGCGCCAACTTCGGAAGACGGGCGAATTCAGCCAGGAGCGCTCCGAAATGACGATAGCAGCTCTTCACAATTCGTTCGATCCCTTTTTCATCCAGATCAGGGAAAGCGTACTTTAGATTATCTCTGGTAACTTCAGTGCGGATATTCAGCTTGTAAACCAGCCAGCCCAGACTTTCTCCAATGGATAGACTGGCCGATCTCGGAATCGCACGCAGCAACGCGGTGACGACAGATAAACTTTTAGCTTCTAAAGCATGACTGAAGGTTTTCATTACTTATCTGGTGCAGAAGGGAGTTCATCGAGTGTAGTGGCGGAGGCCAGACGACGGCTGCGCTCCAG
>JAHJDJ010000255.1 GCA_018812585.1 bacterium | reverse complement strand
TGCTAAGGCTTCCTATAACTTCTTTGCAACAGTTCCTGCAACCGGCTGGGAAAATACTCTGGCAGCGATTAAATTTCTACGCAAGGCAAAGCAGCGGCTGGGCAGCAGATTCATCCGTTGGAAGTTGAGCTATATTCGCATTGAGCCGAATACAAGTCTGGAGAGGTATTTAGACACTCCGAGTGGAGTAAGGGATCTGGCTAAGATATTACCTCGAAAACAGGGACAATTGCATCGTCTCTTTCTTAGAAAAAGCCGCTCATTCTGGTTGAATCTTGTGCTGTTTCTACATTACTATTGGGGTAAGAACTTTGGCCGCAAAAATCTGCTAAGAAAAGGACGCTAAGCTGTGGTAAGCCAGGAATCTACAACACCTTCGATCAGCGAACCGAAGATCGTCCGGTCAATCTGCTGGTCACCACCCGGGTGCCATGGCGGCTGCGGTGTTCTGCTGCAAGTTGAAAACGGTAAGGTGGTCAAGGTTCAGGGTGATCCTCAGAACAGTTTCAATTCAGGGAAGCTCTGTGTCCGCGGGCAGGCTATAACTGAAGCGCTTTATCATCCTGACAGACTGACAAAACCGTTGCTGCGTGCTGGCAACCGCGGAGAAAACAAGTGGAGTGAAGTTTCTTTTGATGAAGCACTCGATTTCATAGCGGAGCGGCTTCAGGCGATTAGAACTGAGTACGGCGCGGAATCGGTCATCTTCTGTAAAGGGACCGCGCGGGATATCGGGGCTTATCTGCCGCGGCTCTGTTATGGATTTGGCAGCCCCAACTATTTCGGGTTTGGGCCGGGGTCGGGGAATGCCTGCTACCGGCCGCGTGTGGCGGCGTCGACTGCGATTATGGGAGGACTCCCAGTACCCGATCTCGGCGAATTTAATCCATCAAATCCGGTGACGCCGGAATGCATCGTGATCTGGGGGGCCAATCCCATCCACTCGAACCCGGATGGGATGCACGGCGGCTGGGTGGTGGACGCCATACAGCGCGGGTCAAAACTGATCGTCATCGATCCGCAGCATACCTGGCTGGCAGCTCACGCGGAATACTGGCTGCAACTGCAGCCCGGGAGCGACGCCGCGTTAGCATTGGGCATGATACATCTGCTGTTTAAAAATAATCATCTTGATACCGAATTCTGTGACCGATGGGTTCATGGTGTTGACGAGATGCGCAGTGCAGCATCCTCTTTCACGACGGAAAAAACCGCGGAACTGACAGGAGTGCCAGCGCCGGTCATTAAAGCGGCGGCTGAATGTTTCGGGAAGAGCAGTCCCGCGGGTCTCATCTGGGGTGTTTCGGTCGATATGCATCCGCACTGTCTGAGTACGATCCAGTCGCTCATCGCACTTTTCGCCTTAACCGGTAATATTGAAATTCCGGGTGGAATGGTGTTACCCAGCGACCCTTTCGGCATGAAACGGCGGGGAGATCAGGTCCGCGATTTTCCTGAGATTAAGCTGAAACGCATCGGCGCGGCAGAATATCCTTTGATCGAATATGGCAACCCTTATGCTCAACCGGACATCCTGCTGCATCAGATGGAAACCGGCAAGCCTTATCCCATTCGGGCGGCATGGCTGCAGGGGACAGCCGTGATTCCCAGCTCTTTCGCTGACCCGGAGCGTGTCGTCAAGCTGTTCGGCAAGCTTGATTTCAACGTCATGGTTGACATTTTCATGACGCCGGCTGCGGTGGCTTTTGCCGATGTGGTATTGCCCGCGGCGATGTATCCTGAAAAGGACAGTATCTATCTGCACTATTCACAATTGGGCGCGATAAACAAGGCTGTCGATCCACCCGGGGAGTGCAAATCGGATGCAGAAATCATACTGGAGACGGGCAAACGTTTAGCGCCTGAATACTTCCCCTGGAAGAGTGTAACTGAGTGGTTAAATCACTGGCTCGAACCGGCCGGATTAACTTTTACAGAACTGTCTGCGCGAGGCCCGCGCGCGCCATCCATCGAGTATCATAAACAGGAAGAGGGTCGCTTGCGGGCTGATGGTAAACCCGGATTTGATACTCCGTCCGGGAAGATTGAATTGAAGAGCTCCATTTTCGAGCGATGTCATTTGCCAGAATTACCGTATTATACGGACGTTCACGAAGATTATCGAAAAGGGACAAGCGACTCAGATTATCCCTTCATCTTAACGACAGGCGCGCGCAAACCGCACTACTTCTGTTCCGAACAGAGGCAGATTCCATCGCTGCGCAATAAACAGCCCGAACCGGAAGTCACGATGCATCCCGATGCCGCTCTGGAAAAAGGGATAGACGCGGGAGACAGGGTTCGCATTTCCAGCCCTCACGGTAGCTGCGAGATGGCGGCGGTGGTTTCGGATGCCTTCCCGCCGATGGTCATCCATTGTGATTACGGCTGGTGGTTTCCGGAAGAGGAAGCGGCCGAGCCGCATCTGTTTGGCGTCATGCGTGCAAATGTGAATCGGCTGCTGCCTTCAGAGCTACAGGGACCTGGAGGATTCGGCTATCCATTCCGCTGTTATATCTGTAATATCGAACGAATCACTCCGGAAATGCAAAGCGAAACTACCTGACCAAACGTGATATAAAACACCACGATTCATTTCGTTCCAGAGTTATCTTACAGGTTCAATGGAAAACGACATCGGGTTTCGGCTGAGCGGATTTCGGGAAGTGAGTCTGGTCGATACTCTAAAGCAGTTAAGCGGGATCGGGTACGACCGCGTCGAAGTATGTCTGGAGCATCCGGATTTAAGTCCTCTGAATCCTGCATCTGTCGATGGCGCTGGATTAAGATCACTGCTGGAACGCTGTCATCTGAAAGCTTCTGCCGTCAGTTTTCATGGGAAAAAATCATCCTGGAAAGAGAAGGAGTCTATTTCCAGATCCTGCCTTGGTATGTGCGCCGCGCTGGGAATAGAGATCGTTATTATCGGATCAATTCTGGGAAGGACAGAGGCGAACTTCCAGGCGATGGCTGATTTTACGCGTGAACTCTGTATCGAGGCGAAGTCCCGGCAAGTGTTGATCGCAGTGGAACCCGAGCCCGAGACTGTCATTCATGGCAGAGCTGAGATGGATCGTCTTTTAGAAACTGTCGCGGCCGATAATCTGAAAGTAAACCTGGACATAGGGCATGCTTTTCTGATAGAACCTGATCTGACGTCAGATATCCTTCATTGGGGCGGCCTGATTGTCCATACGCATATTGAGGATATGAAGGATGACGAACACCGCCACCTGCTTCCTGGTAAGGGGCAGATTGATTTCAGTGCAGTATTTCAGGCATTTCAAAAAATCGAATATGAAGGCTGCTATACCATAGATCTGTTCGATATTACATCAGATCCGCTATATTATGCTCGGGAAGCTTATCATCGTTTCCGGGAGAAAGTGACCTAAATTAATGGCTGTTCCCAAGGCTGGATACACCGTAGGAATTGGATTGACCGATCGCTGTAATGCGACCTGTCCGCACTGCTACTCGAGACCTCAGGGGGAGCATCATGACATGGATTATGATGAACTCTGCAACCTGTTCGACAAAATTCCATTGAAAAGCGTCAACTTTGGTACCGGTGAGAGTATCCTTTATCCACGATTCATCGAAGTCGTTGAGATGTTAGTGCAGCGCGGCGTGGAAGTCGCGGTGACCACCAATGGTTCAACGATCATGGATTTACCGGATGATATCGTGCGGCTTTTTCACGACGTTGATTTCTCTCTGGATTACGCTGATCCTAAAATGAATGATCGCTGGAGGGGCGTCGGGTCTTACGAAGCGGTGATGAAGGGGATCGATAAATGCCGCAGGTTGGGAGTCGAAGTCAGTATGGTGGCTTGTTTGATGAGCGCCAACGCAGAGTATCTTGGTCAACTGGCGAAATCCGCAACTGAATGGGATTTAAATCTGCGGGTGAACGTCTACAAAGCAGTGACCAGTGACGAATTTCGACCAACCTACGAACAGTTCTGGTCTGCGATTTCCGATATGGCGGACGCCGCTTATTTTTGCGCTTGCAGTGAACCTGTGGTCAGCGCTGCGATTGGTCATCGCAACGGATCAAATGGTAATCCCTGCGGTCAGAGTAGTTTTCGCGTCCATCCGGACGGGATCATCGTCCCCTGCGTTTATCTGCTTTCCAGCCCGGTTACGCTGGCCGATGCAACCGAAAATTTCGAAGAGTGTCTTCCCAGATTGTCGAACCTGTTGGATCTGCCTTTACCCGAACCCTGCCGTGAGTGTGAATGGAAAGAGGTTTGTCAGGGGGGATGCGCTTCACGGCGGCTGTTGAAAGGAAAGGCTGAACCTGATGAATACTGTTTCATAATTCGCCATGATAAACCCCAGATCAACGCTCGCTGGCGCGAGAGCAAAGGGTTGGTGCATGAGGATTATCTATGCACGATGATATTTACCGGTTAGACGAGTACTTTCAAAACCATAGCGACCTGCATCTGCCGATCCCACCTGAAGGAATGCGTTGGTCTGCCCGAGTCTGGGTTTCTGATTTAGGGGAATGGATTGCTCTCTTTCGTCCTATGAATTTGGGCTTGTACTATATCGCAAAAGCATCATTGACAACTGCTTCGTCCGTGACGTTCCCTTGGAATTCGCTGCATAAAGAACGTTTGATTCGACCTGAAGTTACAGATATCGATCAGCGCGACCATCGGGCTTTAAGTCAACGAGCACAATCCGGTACTTTCCGATTCCTCTGCATCCTGCCCACGACATCTTGTACACTGCGCTGCGCTTACTGTCATCAGCAGCCCGGGCCCGGGCGCGAACGAACCATGACCCTGTCAGAAATTGATGCGGGCCTGGAAAAATGCGCCGCGCTTTGCACTGATACATCGCAGCCCGTCGATATTTTAATTTATGGCGGTGAACCTCTTAACGCCTTTCATATCACAGAAGCCATTATCGCCAAGACCAGAAATGGTGGTAACCTTTTTAAACAGCCGGTTCGTTTATCTTTCACCACGTCGGGTGTGGGAATGACAGCAACGCAGGCACAAATCCTGGCAGAAGCCGACGCGTTTGTGATCCTTTCGGTCGATGGTCCGCCTGAAATCAATGATAACGTGCGTGTCAGTTCTGAAATCCAGAGCAGTTTTGAAGCCGCTATGCAGGCCTACCGTTTATTGAAGGAAAATGGCTGCCGTCTGGGATTATCGGTGACGATCGGCAGGCATAACGTCGCTTCACTGCGGAGCGCAGTCGCTGATTTATTAGGATATTTCAAGATCAATGATATTGGGTTGAATGCCTTCCTGCACTGGAAAGGCGACCGCCCGAATCCTTATCAAGTTGACGTCGAAGACGCCTTCGAATCGTATATCGAAGCTTTTGAAGTTACCCGTGAAGCAGGCGTTTTCGCGGAACAACCGTTCCGTCGCATCAAACCTTTTGCGCGCAGGATACCGCTGGTCAAGGACTGCTCTTCGCCAGCTGAACGGTTAGTATTAGCTCCGGGCGGCGTCATGGGATTCTGCGACTCCTGTTATCCTGACCAGCAGTATTTCTACCGCTACAGCGATTTCCCCAAAAGCAGCGAACCAGACCATAGACTCTGGGCATCCTTATCCGCTCCGGATATGCCGGAATGCAGTATCTGCCCGGTTATGACCGTTTGTGGAGGCGCCTGCCGTTACGACGCTTTTAAAGCCAGCGGCAAATTGGATGGCGTCGATCCTGAACGCTGCCGCTTTGAACGAGCTTTCCTCAACTGGATCATCCAGGATTTATTCAACAGGCTTGATGTGGGACAAAAGGCTTATTATCTGCCCTCTGACGAAGAGCGATTTAAACTCTTCGGTAATGTGCAAATGAAGCCGGAAGATCAACCCTTTACTGCCGGGAGTTATTCCCTTTGAGTATTAATGACGTTCAGAAGGTTACTCTGGAAGAGCGCTATCATCTTTTCCAAAAAGGAGATGAGATTTGCCGTTATGGCATTTATGGGTTGATCCGTGAATATTTCCAGCATGATGATCCACAGGCGCATGAATATCCTGCGCGCAGTATCAATCTGACGGTTCCTACACCTCGTCTGAAGGTGATACAAGCGGTCATCACTTCTGATTGCAATTTGAACTGCGTCTATTGCTCGTTCGCTGCCAACGCTCCTGAACTACCTCAGAAACGCATGTCAGAGGCTGAACTGGAGGCTCTTTGTCACCGATTCAATACGAAAATCGGGAAATCCGGTCTTTTGTTGATTACCGGAGGTGAACCCGAACTTTACCGCGAGGCAGTCGATTATTTGATCGCTAACCTCAACGGCAAAATCATCCTTTTCACCAACGGGACATTGACAACAGCAGAGCGGCTTGAATTTTACCAGAAGCATGACGTGGGGGTTCTGTTTTCGCTGGATGGAGATCTCTTTGCACAGGAAAGCGTCAGAGTTTCAAAGGATGGATCCTATCGCAAAATTGCCGCGTCTCTAAAGATGGCAAGGGAAGCCGGATTGAATTATGGCATTTCAGCCGTGGTTGGGGATCATAATATCGAACGATTACCCCAGTTGGTCGAAGAGATCCATGCGACTTTCAAGCCCGCCAGCATCGGTCTTAACTTACCTCATAAATATGGTGAAACTGCCTGGTTACGCATCGAAGAGTACACTGCAGCGCTGCTTGATATTTTCCAATACGCTAAGCGTTCAGGCCTATTTGTCGATCAGATCAATAGACGATTAGCGCCGCTGATTAATCAGAGTTTCCGCTTCCGGGACTGTTCCGCTCAAGGGGAAAAAGAGGTCATCTACCCGGGCGGCGCGGTAATGTCATGCGTCAATCAGGCTGGGCTAAAGCATGAAGTCAATTGGGCTGAGCAGATTCCTTTCAAGCGAGAGTTCTGCGCAGACTGTTTCGCCATCGGACTCTGCGGCGGCGGATGTCTGTTTGACGGGAATGCTATTAACGGACCAGACTGTTTCGACCCGCGCAACTGCTATCTCACAAAAACGCTGCTGGAACATTTTATCTGGGATTTCCGCGCAGAGCTCTATGATGATGCGGCTGATAGAGCCAGACTGCAGACGAAATACTCTGCGTTGCTGCAGCGCCGGGAAGGCACATTTTTATCGGTAGGCCATGACACCGTCTGATTCCCTTTTTATGCGTCGTCACTGGGAGGCGCAGGCCGATCATTACTGCCAGAACCGTTCCTGGAGCGACGTCGACCAGCGCGCTTTTGAATTGATTTCGCAGTATAAACGAGGCCAAATCCTCGAGGTTGGCATAGGACCGGGTTTGATCGCTTCCCGCGTGCTCGATCAACACCATGATATCCGTTGGTTCGGCAGCGACGTCAGCCCGACTTTTCTGAAGAATGCTGGAGAGTTGACAGCAGCGAAAGCGATCTTAGCTTTAGCTGACGCCAGGTATCTTCCGTTTAAGCCTGAATCGTTTGACGCCATTTTAGAGATGGTAACGATTCACCATTTCCGGCGCGAATTAATTCCCCTGGTCATCCATGAATTGGCTGACACTTTAAAAGCCGGCGGCCAATTGATTTCAGTGGAAGATTGGGCGGCCGCGCCGCAAACGCCGCGAGAGCATTTAGCTCACATTCTGCAGAAAAAACGGCTTACTTCAGAATCCGGTGAAGAATACCATCCCAGTGAGGATGAATGGATGGACTGGTTTACCCATGCAGGTTTGCAGGTTACAACCCCAGAACGCATTGCACGACCCTTGAATTTCCAGCAATTTGGAGATCTGACCGATACAGAATCCACACGTCAATTAGCGGAACTTCAAGATCTGTGGGAGGGACAAACGCCACAGACAGTCATGAGCATTTTTATCTGCAAAAAGGAATGACATGCAGGCAATAATCCTGGCAGCCGGCGCAGGCAAGCGGATGGGGGGCAGTGTCCCCAAACCGCTGCTGGAAATCGACGGACGCCCTCTGATCATCCGCATCATTGCACAACTGCGCCATCATGATATCAGTGAGATCGTGGTGGTGACCGGAGCACGAAAAAATCTCATCGAAGACGCGCTGATTCCCTACCACATCAAGACCGTATTTAATCCCTTCTACGTTTCCTCAGACAACCTTGTCTCCTTCTGGATGGGGCAGGAACATATCTCCCAGACCTGCATCATGGCGCATGCAGATATAATCTTCGAAGACAACCTTTTAGAGCGATTGATTGCCGCGGAAGGCGATATCGTCCTGCCCATGGATGCCTCTTCCATCGACGAGGAAGCAATGAAGATCCTCGAGGTGGAAGGGCGCCTGATGGATCTGAGTAAAACGATCCCCGTGGAAGTCGCTTCAGGCGAATCAATTCCGCTGATGAAGTTTTCCTACAAAGCGCTTCAGCAATTGAAGGCGTTGACGTCAAACGTTCTGGAGAGCGGCAGGTTCGGTCTGTATATCGATGATTCTGTGCTGGAACTGGTTCAGATCGGGAATTTCGAGACGACTATCCTCGACGTTACAGGCGCCCATTGGGCTGAAATCGACACGCAGGAGGATCTGGCCAGAGCGCGATCAATATTCAATCAACCTCGATGATCCAATCCGATCTAAAACAGAAGCAAGAAACTGATCTTGCCCGGGAGTCCGCCAAGAACTGGGAAAAGCACTGGGCCAAAGTGTCTGCTGCAGGAAAACCAATGTTCGCCTCTGGTATCTGGGGTGGCTTCAAGAAGTTTCTGCAGCGCGCGGGCAGCGGCGCGCTGATTTCGAAGATTATCCGAACAGAAATTGGCGATTCGAGTGAAGGGTACGTACTGGAAGCCGGATGCGGCACGGGATACTTAGGGTTGCAGATGGCACGATCTGGCCGGAAAACCGTGCTGCTGGACGTTTCACCTTCCGCGCTGGCCTATGCTGGATCGGAAGCAAATCGTTTGGAGTTAAAGCCGCCTCGCGTTAAAGGTTCGGTATTTCATCTTCCCTTTAAAGATGCTGTTTTTTCGGGAACGTTTAACGTTGGGGTGTTGGATCATTTCGGTCAGCAGGGAAGGAAGAACGCCGCCCTTGAGATGCTGCGCGTGACCAAACCACAGGGGAAAGTGACTATCGTAACCAATGACGTTCGGTCTTATGTGCATCCATATGCGATGAAGTATGCCGCGGATCGTGGGCGCTGGCCCTTCGGTTTTAAGGCGGCGATTAGCTCTCTGCAAGCTGAAATTCCGGATCTTTTAAAGGATTACGATGTCAATGAATATTCCCGCGGGTTTTTAAGTCAGTTTGAATTTGGGCATTATTTTCTGCCGCCGATGGGCGCTCTTAAGGCGTTATTTTTTGGGACATTCTATTTTTGCACCTGGCCGTTTGCTTTTCTGAATCGATTCGCTGGTCAGTATCTTGTGACTGTCATTAAAAAAGGTGACTCCTGATGAACGCGTCAGAACCTCAAGCTGCGCCTCCCATTTACGACAATTCATTCTATCGCCGCTATGTCGTCAGACCGCTGGCGAAACGGATCGCTCCGAAGTTGCATGGCTTAGGCATTTCAGGTAACGGTGTCTGCTGGCTAAAACTGTTGGCCGGGTTGATCGGCGCGGGATTGCTGGCGTCAACCTCCGGCGTGGTCGCTTTCACCGGTATGCTGTTTATGCAGATCAACTTCCTGCTGGATGCAGCCGATGGCGAAGTCGCGCGCCTGCGGGGGGAGGCGGGAAGGCTTTCCGGGGAGTATTTTGATAAGCTGACGGATCATCTGCCCAAGAGTGCTATGTATTTCATGTGGGGATTGGGGACGATGCGCTTGACGGGCGATCTGCTGCCGCTTTTTTGCGGAGCGTTCTTTGCCGCCTGGAATATCTATCCGCGGTTTTGCGCCGTGGAGACTCTGCTGGAACGATTGGATAAAGCGCCTTCGATCTATGACAGCGGCAAATTTCACCGGGCGGTAGCGAATTCATTCTCCATCAATGAGAAACGTGGCAAGACCGACCTGATATTGACCATGTTCGTGCATCCGGCCATGAACCTGTTGACGATCTTTTTCCTGATCGAGATATTTAAGCCGTTGATCACGTTCGGCGCTGATACTTACGAAACACGCTACGTACTTTTAGCTGCATACACCCTGGTGGGTTTGTGGAATTTCGTCCGCAAGGGAATGCGCTTTTTCAAGGTACTGAATTTCTCATAACAATAGAAGAAGACCATGTTGACACAGGAAGCTTTCCGCTTTATGGCGGATCTGGGGGAGAATAACAACAAAGCCTGGTTTGATGAGAACCGCAAACGGTATGAACAGTATGTCAGGCAGCCAATGAAATCTCTGGCGGAAGCTCTGGATGATCCGGTCTCGCTGATCATGCCGGAATTCAGCGGCAAGGCGAAAGTATCGCGCATCAACAACGACATCCGGTTTTCGCCGAATAAGCCGCCTTATAAATCTCATTATTGGATCTCTTTCGGAGCGAAGGAGGGCGCGTGCGCTAACTTATTCGCCGGGATCGATAAGAATGGCTGGGTGTGCGGCGCGGGAATCGGGGATGCTAAGCGCGAACCGCTGAATATCTGGCGCGAGAATCTCCTCGACTATCAGAAGAAGTGGCGCAAGTTTACAACGGCGCTTGGAATGGATCCGCAGAAACAGGTTTTCACGGAGAATTCATACAAAAAACCGCTCTACCCGGATATTCCCGATGACCTGTTTCCCATAGTGCAGGCCAAAGGCGTCTGGATCATCGATCAGAACCGCCAAGAGTTTGAACGCTCTTATGTGGAAGACGTTTTCCGGGGATTGTGTAAGTTCCTGCCGGTTTACCTGCTGATGACGGTGCCGAAGAAGGATTTGAAAGGGCGCATGAATGAATTAGGCAAGAAGATCATCGCGCCGGATGCGGAGATCGATAAATTGTGGAAGATTATGCAGTAGGTGAATCTGGGAATACCGGAGGTGTAAAATCAGCCAGAGGCGGACAAGCCCCCGGCTATTACATGGATGATGCGGGCTAAGTCAACCCAACATTCCTGACATCCGAATCCACAAAAGTAGCCGTAGGTTTTATACCTACGAAACGTAAAAGCCCGTCATTCTGCCTGTGCCTTCTATGAAAAAGGGTGGTTCCCTCCCGTTCGACAAAAGAGTTGTTTTCTCAGCCTTCTATTGGTGCCCTTCTTATGGCACACATCCTAAACTTGGATTCCGAGTCCCTTAACCTATAGGTAGGATACCTCGCACGACGTAGCGGCGAGCATCAAGGCACAGAGAAGGCGACTCGTTCCGATTTCTGATAGTAAGCCCGCTGTTCTTTCAAAATATGATATGCCACCGTCAGCAGACGACGTGCTGTGTTCATTCTGGCCGCATGCGTCCCTTTGCGCCGCTTCATCTTTAAATGTCGCATACGCAATTCCGCATCTTTAGTCACCGCGGGGCTGACCGCTTCGATCATCGCCCAGCGCAGCCAGCGGTTGCCCTGCTTGTCGATGCGACCGGTCCAGCGTTTGTTGCCGGACTGGTGAATGCGCGGTGTAAGACCAGCATAGCTGCACAATTTGCCAGCATCCTTAAAGCGTGTAATACCATCGATTTCCACGCTGACTAAGGTGGCCAGGAATTTGCCCAATCCCGGCATCGTTTCCAGCAGTTGGGCATTCTGGTTTTCGCTGAAGAGCTGCTCGACCCGTTTAGTGCTGCTTTTCAAGTGATCGCTTAACTGGTCG
>JAHJDJ010000254.1 GCA_018812585.1 bacterium | reverse complement strand
TAAAGACCCTAAAAATATAATCTTCCGGGAATTGAAAACCAGGCCTGTAGCCCAGCCGGTAATTTCGCCGCATAATACGATGAAACAGCCGCACGCTTTGTATGACCGGTTCGATCTGCCCTTGCTGCAAAATCTCTCTCTTGCATCCCCGCAGCAGTCAGCCTTGCAAACCCTGGATGATCTGCTGGAACGCGATGAACAACGCGAAAAAGATGGATTCCCCAAGCGCATTCGGATTGGCCGTCTGGTTAAGCCTGGTAAAGGGAAAAAAAACCAGATTATCATCGTTCCCACGACGACTGAACCCAAGTTCTACCACGACACTTCCAAGTCCGCCGAGCAGGAAGAAACCACCAGTGGAACCGGCGATGGAGAAGAGGGCGAAGTGATCGGTGAACAACCGATGCGGCCCCAGGAAGGCGAAGGTGAAGGAGGAGAAGGCGCAGGGCAAGGCGATGCCGCCGAACATGACGTTACCTCCGATGCCTTCGATCTGGGCAAAATCCTGACCGAAAAATTCCAATTGCCCAATCTCAAACCCAAGGGTAAGAAAAAGAGCTTCACCAAGTTTATCTACGACCTCACAGACCGCCATCGCGGCTTCGGACAGATTCTCGATAAAAAAGAGACGCTGCGCCGCGTCATTCAAACCAATATCCTCCTTGGCAACCTGAAAGCAGCCGATACCATCGTGCCCGAAGAGCTGGTTCTGAATCCCTTCGACAGAGTCTACCGCATTATGTCGCGCGAGCGGGATTTTGAAACTCAAGCGATCGTCTTTTTCGTAAGAGATTATTCCGGATCGATGACCGGACCGCCTACCGAAGTTGTGGCTACTCAGCATCTATTTATTTATAGCTGGCTGGCATATCAGTATAAAAATAATGTCGAATCCCGCTTCATTCTGCATGATACCGAGGCCAAAGAGGTGCCTGATTTCTACACCTATCACAATTCTCAGATCGCTGGTGGAACCAACGTTTCCCCAGCCTACCAGATGGTAATCGATATCATCGTGAAGGAGCAGTTGGCCAAGGATTACAATATTTACGTTTTCCACGGCACCGATGGTGATGACTGGGAATCTACTGGCGAAAAAGCAGTTGCCGCCATCAAAGAGATTCTTAGATACACCAGCCGCATGGGTATCACGGTGGCGCGTAATACCTGGGGAGCGGGCGCTGGCAGCGAATCGACGCTGGAAAAATATATCAACGGATCCGGTATCTTGAAGCAATATCCGGATCTGATCAGAATGGACTCATTTCCAGCCGCGGATGCCGCCGAGCAACGCATCATCGAAAGCATCAAGAAATTAGTTGACGACCACTAACGAAATATATCAGCAGTCATGGAAATAATCGATCAACGCACGAAAGCGATCATGGAGGCATGCAAGGTCCGCGCCCGGGATGCAGGACTCCAGTTTGACAACGAATCGCTGGAATATATCGTCACCAATCGCGATCTGATCGAACTCTCACCCAAGGGGATGATTCCAACGCTCTATGACTACTGGGTCAATGACGTCGAAGTCATTAAAGGCACAGAACGCTATAGACTATACCCCACAAATCCCTACGAAACAGTCATCAATTCACGGCCGGCGATCTCGTTTTATAACGATAACAATCCCGACTGGTTGAATATCATGATCTTCTATCATGTCCTGGGGCATATCGATTTTTTCCAGAACAACATGCTCTTCAGCAATACCTGGAATGATGATTTTGTCGGCCAGGCGCTGGCAGATAAACGTCTCATCACCTCGCTGCGCAGCGAACATGGCCGCTGGGTCGATTATATCATCGAGTTCTGCCGCGGTCTGGATAATATCGTGGGTTACTTTGATGCTCTGGTCGATCAGAATGAAGTCGAATTGAAGCGCCCCCCGTCCAAGATTGATTACTATTTCGATATCTTCCTCCAGGAGGAAGCCAAGCTCTCACACAGCCGCATTTATCAGGAAGTTGACCGCTACAACGAACTGTATGAGGAAAACCCCGATCTCGCTGAAGCAGCCTTTTTTACTGACGTGCGCAAGAAATACCCGGAATTTATCACTAAGTACGATAAGTATCAATCGCAGGGCCTGTCGAGGTTAAAACCGATTGATCTTTTAGAATACATTCGTGACAATTCCAAGTTCCTGGCTGCTGAGGATAACGGCTGGATTAAATCCATTTTAAATATTGTGCGCAATACTGCGCTGTATTTCGGGCCGCAGATTCGCAGTAAGATTTTGAATGAAGGCTGGGCCAGCTACTGGCACGATGAGCTCTTCTGCAAGGATGATCGCATCAAAGGACATGAAATCGCCTATGCCAAAACCAACGCTATGGTGACTTCCATAGATCGTGTCGGCTTGAATCCTTACGCTATCGGTCTGCGCCTGGTGCGTCACGTAGAAGAGTTGGCTGACAAGGGAAAACTACGCTACGATTTCCAGAAGATGCACAACATCAGGGCGCGTGAAGATTACGATTTACACACCCATTCCGGTAAAGAAGCGATCTTTGAACTGCGCGGCAAGTTTTCCGACTTTATGATGATTAACACCTTCATCGATCAGGATTTCATTGATCATCATGGGCTGTTTGTGGTCGGTAAAAGGGTCAATCAACAACGTCAGACTTATGAGTATTACGTTAAAAGCCGGCGTGCTGAAGACTACAAACAGATGCTGCTGGAATGGCTTTATCATCCGCCCTTCATCACCGTGGATGAATCGAAAACCAGCGAAACAAACCTTTTCCTTACACACAAATTCGAGGGCAAGGAGCTCTTTAAGTCATATATTTCGCATACCCTGCTGGGTATTGAATATCTGTGGGGAGGACAGGTGCAATTGGAGACCACCGAGCTGATCCCCCGCAAACAGAACGCAGACGACGTCGCACCGGAATACGACTACCAGCGCGTCTTGTACACCATGAAAGATCGAAAATTAGCCAAAGTCAACTTATGAGCGCCAGGGGACTGAAGAACAAAAATAGTCAGCGGCGAAATGATATGGACATTACCAAAAAAGCGGAACGCCTTGAATCGCTGTATAATTTGAGCAAGGTCATCCGCGAAAAGGAACGCCGCAGCCCGATCCTCTTTAACGACTTCCTGCATCTTTTGTCAGAAGATCCGATCTACGTCCTGCGTGATTCCTTTCAGCAGTTCCATGACATGGTGCACTACTTCGTGCCCGAAGGAAAAGACGATTATATCGTCTCTGATGAATCCATCGGATTTGTGCATTGGGATTTTAACAACCTGTTCGTTAACCGCTGCGATGAACCCTTTTTCGCCGACCGCCTCTTTGCCAACCGGTTTATGAGACTGATCGACGGTTTTCGCAAGGGTATGCAGAAGAACAATATCTACCTTTTTGAAGGACCTCCCGGCAGCGGCAAGAGTCTGTTCTTGAATAATCTCCTGCTGAAATTAGAGGAATACGCCCGCATCGATGAAGGATCTACCTTTAAAGTGTACTGGTGTTTGGATGTCCAAAGGCTGGGTGGATTTAAAAGCTTCCAGAATACAGTCCAGCCCGTGCAGGATGCAGTGCAGGATCTGGACAACGGAGAACGAACCGCTGAAGAGTTGGAACGGTTGGCCTATCCCGATAAATACCTCGAATTTTCCTGCCCCAACCACGATCATCCCGTATTGATGATCCCCAAAAACTACCGCATCCATTTCCTCGATGAACTGATTGAGGATGACGAAGCCAAAGAGAAGATTTTCAACGAGAAACAGTATGAATGGGTGCTGAAAGATATCCCCTGCAATATCTGCAGCTCGATCTTTAATACGCTGCTGGACATCACCGGTGAACCGCTGGAGGTTTTCGACGCCCTGCGCGCCCGGAAAAATCTGTTCAGCCGCCAGTTGGGTGAATGTGTCAGTGTCTTTAATCCCGGCGATAGGGTTATTGATCGTCCCATCGTAAATAGGACGCTGCAGAAATTGATCAATGATCTTTTTAAATCCGATGATGTTCGCTTCAAACACTCCTACATGGCCAAAACCAACAGG
Organism: bacterium; assembly: GCA_018812585.1. Classification (GTDB taxonomy): domain Bacteria; phylum Electryoneota; class B3-LCP; order B3-LCP; family B3-LCP; genus JAHJDJ01. The sequence continues at coordinate 8,692 of JAHJDJ010000254.1, read as the reverse complement.
GGCGTCCTGGCGTTGATGGACATCAAAGAGCACAATATCACCCGTCTGAAAAACTTCCACGGCATCATCAGTGACGGCGTCCATAAAGTCGATCTGGCTGAAGAACACATCAGCACTCTCTTCCTCGGGACCATCAACCCTTCAGACACCGACCATTTTGAAGATATCCCCTCATTCCGGGATCGTATCCTTACGGTGAATATCCCCTACGTCCTGGATTATTATACCGAAATCGCTATCTATAAGAATAAGTACGGTTCCAAAATAAAGTCACGATTCCTCCCTGGTCTGCTGGAAAACTTCTCTAAAATCATCATTGCTACGCGGCTCGACCGGGAAGCGCCGGTGATTAGGAAATGGATCACCTCACCTGAGATTTACAGCAAGTATCTGGACAAAGATATGTTGTTGCTGAAAATGGAGATTTATACCGGAAGCGTTCCCTACTGGTTGACCGAGGAGGACGAAAAATCTTTTGATCGCAATACCCGCCGCGCCGTCATCGATGCATCACAAACGGAAGGATACAAGGGGATTTCCGGTCGGCAGTCTTTGATCCTGCTGAATGATCTGTTATCTTATTTCGAAGAATCCGAATCTGTCATCACGATGGAGATGCTGAAGGAGTTTTTCCGCGAAAGGAACGGTCATCTCGCCCAGGATATCCCGGAAGGCTTCATCGAATCACTGGAAGACATGTACGATTACAATGTGCTGCAGGAAGTTAAAGAAGCGATCTACTTCTACAACGAAAAACAACTGACGCGGGATATCATCAACTACCTGTTCGCCATTAATTACGAACCCGAAGTCACCAAGAAAAGTGACTTTACCGGGGATAAGGTTGAAATTACCGAAGACTATTTCAAAAATTTCGAAGCCATGTTCTTGGGTACGACCAGCTCCCCCGAAGAGCGTCAGAAATTCCGCAAAAACACTCAAAATGAATACATCAGTAAGACTCTCTTCCAGGAGATCAAGCAGGAAGGCAAATCGATTGAAGAGACAGAGCAATTCAAATCCCTCTTCGAGAAGTATACTCGCAACTTGAAAGAAAATGCCCTCTCACCGTACGCCCAGAACGAAAATTTCCGCCGCGCCATTCAGGATTTCGGCAGCAGCAATTTCGAAGCATACGACAACCGCCTGAAACGAGACGTCAAGCACCTGCTTGATAATCTGCAGAAAAAATTCAACTACACCGCAGAGGGAGCCCGCCAGATCAGTATCTACATTCTGGATAAAAACCTGATGAGCGAATATTGACGCGTACTGACTTAGAATCCACACAAGAAAAAGCTGCGGGTAATCCCACAGCTTTTTTTCTCATTGTATGGACATCTGAAATGCCGTGACCTCTTCGCCTTATTATAAATTATTCTCTTGTTTCAGCAATGCCTTTGAAATATATTGGAACTGATAAATTAGTGAGCGCGGTGAACCTTAGGAATTCAGCCACGATTTTCTACCTTACTAAGCGCCAATGAAGCTATGACCAAAAAGACAAAAGAAGCAACCACCTCTGCGCAGCGCTTTGGCACCTCCCCCGTATTCCTTGCCGCGATCAGCACTATATTGGGCGCTATTCTATTTCTAAGATTTGGTTACGCGGTGGGGAATACCGGCTTATTGGGCGCTATTATTTTAGTGCTGATCGGCCATGCAATAACCATTCCCACCGGCCTCGCCATCGCAGAAATAGCGACCAACCTGAAAGTGGAAGGCGGCGGAGAATACTTTATCATCAGCCGCTCCTTCGGCGCCACGGTCGGCGGCGCTATAGGAATATCGCTCTACCTCTCACAAGCAATCTCTGTAGCCTTTTATCTAATCGCCTTCGCAGAAGCCTTCCGCCCTGCCTTCGGCTGGATTGAAGCGCAGATCGGCATCGTCCCTGATGCACGCATGATCTCCATCCCGGCAGCGATTCTTTTAGCTGTCGTGATGGTTAAAAAAGGCGCCAATATAGGTGTCCTGGTGCTTTGGTTCGTGGTATCCATTCTGGCTGTTTCTCTGGGAATGTTCTTCCTGGGTGGACCGACCGAAAATGCACTGCAGAACGTTGGACTGTTCAATAAAGTTGCAGGTTCAGATAATCTCTTTTATGTATTCGCCATCATCTTCCCCGCTTTCACAGGAATGACCGCCGGAGTTGGTCTTTCCGGTGACCTGAAAAACCCCCGCAAATCCATCCCTTTGGGAACTGTTACTGCCACACTGACAGGAATGGTCGTCTACATCCTGGTCATTGTCAAAATGGCCTATAGCGCTTCCCCTGACGAGCTGGCCACCGATCAGTTTGTCATGAGTCGCATAGCCATCTGGGGACCCATCATCCCCATCGGTTTGGCTGCCGCCACGATCTCCTCAGCCATCGGTTCAATATTGGTCGCGCCCCGCACTCTGCAGGCCTTGGCACACGATAAAATATTGCCATCTTCGCGCTTGAATTTTACCCTGTCCAAGGGAGTTGGTGACGCCCATGAACCCGTCAACGCCACCATCTTGACTTCAGTCATCGTGTTGCTTTTTGTCGGTATGGGCAATGTAGATTTTGTAGCGCAAATCATCAGTATGTTCTTCATGATCACCTACGGCGCTCTCTGTGCCATCAGCTTCTTGGAACATTTTGCGGGAAACCCATCCTATCGTCCTACTTTCCGCACGAAATGGTATCTTTCCTTAATTGGAGCTGTAGCCTCTTTTATCATGATGTTTCAGATGAACGCATTCTATGCGACGCTGGCTGTCATTTCGATGGGTTTGATCTATATCTGGCTGCATAAAACGCGTAAAGATGAGCGCGATCTGACCGCAGTCGTCAAAGGCGGCCTGTTGCAGATGACGCGCCGTCTCCAGATTCTCATCCAGAAAAAGCAGGCTGAAGTTGACATGACCAATTGGCGTCCCTCGTTTATCGCCGTCTCCAAATATTCCCTGACCCGGCTGGGTCCCTTTGATATGCTGCGCTGGATTTCACATTACTACGGCTTCGGATCTTTCATTCACTTTATTAAGGGCCCCCTGAATGAAAAAACCAATACCGAAGCGAAAGAGATTCTCGCGCGCCTCATTGAACAGGCCCAAAACAGTGATGCCTCCATGTATGTGGATACCATCATTTCACCGAGCTTTAAAACCGCAGTAGCCCAGATGGTGCAGATCCCCGGTATTGCAGGTATGGAGAACAACAGTATCCTCTTCGAATTCAATCAGGACAACCCCGAAGATCTGGAAGACATCATTGAAGGCTGCCATTTCGCCGCCGTGACCGGTTTTAATATCTGTATCGTCAGAACTTCTGAACGCCACTTCGGCTACAAGAGAAATATCCATATCTGGTTGACCCCTGGCGATCTGCGTAATGTCAATCTGATGATCATCCTGGCTTATATTCTGATCGGTCATCCTGAATGGCGGGAAGCGGAAATTAAACTCTTCGTGACCTCACTGTCTGAACGCATCAGAGAGGAACGTGAGCGGTTGAAGCAGCTCGTCTCCTCAGGTCAGATCTTAATTTCACCGAAAAATATCACCATCCTGCCCTTGGAACAAGACCGCATTTTCGATGATCTTTTAGCGGAACATTCCGAGGCGGCCGACCTCGTGATCACGGGATTTTCTCTGAAAAAGATGAAGAAGGATAACGGTGAGTTCTTGAAAGGGTTCAGTGAGATCAAGGATATCCTTTTTGTGCGGGCCGGGCAGGAAATCCTAATCACTCAACCGGGAGAAAATGGGCAGGAAGAGCCGCCTGAAATAGAACCAGAAAAACCACCCGCTTCCACCAAATCAACTCCAAAGACTGATGGCAAACCTGATAAAACGAAGGATGATTAGATCTAAGTTGCAGAAGCCTATCCCAAAAACAAGACGGACACTTCTATAAGTGTCCGTCTTTTGTTTTTAGATGAAACTTTCACTTGGTACCCCTGGGGCGACTCGAACGCCCGACAAGCGGTTTAGGAAACCGCTGCTCTATCCACCTGAGCTACAGGGGCAGTGAAACGAAAATATACGATTCCAACGGACGCTTAGCAAGCTGAAATTGAATCTTTCTTGAACAGTGCACCCTGAAAGTACTTGACAATGTTGCAGAAATCACCTATATTTAGCTCTTATGAAATCATGGAAATTATGCGTTTGAAAGCCATTTAAGTATGCGATTCTCTAAAGCTTTTATCCCCACTTTAAAAGAAAATCCAGCCGATGCCGAGATCCCCTCGCATCAGTTGATGATCCGCTCCGGGATGATCCGTCAGTTAGCCGCGGGGATCTACTCAGAACTCCCCTTCGGTTGGCGCTCGGCTAAAAAAGCCATGCAGATTGTCCGTGAAGAGATGGACCGCATCGGCGCGCAGGAATTGTTTCTGCCCAGTTTGAATCCCATTGAAGTATGGGAAGAAACCGGACGCGCCGCAGGTTTCGGCGATGAATTGTTCCGCCTCGAAGACCGCAAAGGCCGCGGCATGTGCCTGGCGCCCACACATGAAGAAATTATCTGCGATATTGCCAGAGGGTTCATCAAATCTTATCGCGATCTGCCGCAGATATGGTACCAGCTACAGACCAAGATGCGGGACGAACCGCGTCCCCGCTCAGGTGTGCTGCGCGGCCGTCAATTCATTATGAAGGATTCCTACAGTCTGGACATCGATCAGGCTGGGCTGGATAAAAGCTACGAACTTCACTCCCAGGCTTATCATCGTATCTTTGAACGCTGCGGCCTGGAATTCTTCGTCGTGGGCGCCTCCAGCGGCCTGATGGGGGGAACCGGTTCACAGGAATTCATGGTCGCATCTGAGCACGGCGAAGACCGTGTGGCACTCTGTCCCGGTTGCGGTTATGCCGCCAATTTGGAAGTAGCCGCTTCCCGTGCCATCCCGATTGCAGACCCTGACGAAGGGGATTCGGAAATCGAGAAGGTTTCCACGCCCGATACTCGCACCATCGAAGAAGTCAGCAAATTTCTAAAGGTTAAACCAGAACGCCTGATAAAGACCCTGGTCATCATTTCGGAGGAAAAACCGGTGATGCTGCTGATCGCTGGTGATGATGATCTCGAGGAAGCCAAGCTGCAGGGAGTTCTGGGTGCGCCTTTCCGTCCCGCACATCCTGAAGAGATCGAAGAGCTGTTCGGCTGTGAAGCCGGTTTCTTAGGGCCGGTAAATGCGCCGCAGATGCCGATCATCGCTGATTCCCGCATCATGGGCGGAAAACACCGTATCACCGGCGCCAACGAGAACCATTTCCACATCACGGGTGTTGAAGTGGGGCGCCATTTCAAACCGGATCAGGCCGCTAATCTGCGTGCCGCAAGGTCAGGGGAAGGCTGCCCCAATTGCCAGGAAACGCTGCGCGTGACAAATGCCATTGAAATTGGCCATATCTTCAAGCTGGGGACCAAGTATTCCAGCGCGATGGGCGCCAAATTTCTCGATGCCAACGGGAAAGAACAGCCGATCATTATGGGTAGTTACGGGATCGGGATCGCCCGTATCATCGCCTGTGCCATCGAATCCAACCATGATAAAGACGGCATCATCTGGCCGCTCTCTTTGACGCCCTACGAAATCGTTTTGATCGGCATCAATATGAAGGAAGCTGAAGTATCAATACAGACCGAAGCGCTCTACGCGGACCTGCTGAATCAGGGATTCGATGTGCTCTTCGATGATCGTGATCTGAGACCCGGATTCAAGTTCAAAGATGCCGATCTTTTGGGCATTCCCTATCAGATTGTGATCAGTCCTAAGACTATCGCCGAAGATAAAGTGGAATTTAAACAGCGTAACAGCGGCGCACGACAGGTGATCAAATTGGAAGAAGCGTTGCAGATAATCAGAGGGTGAAATGAGCGACGAACCAAAGAGCAAGCCCGATAGCGAAGCAACTCCCGAGGAAGAACCGGTGGAAATAGAACCGGAAGAAGAAGCGGCTGAGACTGACGAAGCGGCTGAAGTGTCAGCAACGCCGGATGCCGCCGAAGAAGTGGATCAGGAAAGGGACAAAGTCGCAGCAATTTTGGCGTATGTCCCATTCCTCTGCTTCTACGCGCTGCTCTTTAAAAAGGATGATCCGTTTGCCTTCCATCATGGCAAGCAGGGCAGCGTTTTATTTGCGCTTGAGTTGATTGCCATAGCGCTCCGCTGGAATCTGATCTGGAATCTGGTCTTGATCGGTCTCGGCGCCATCGCCATATGGGGCATTGTCTCAGTCTGGCGCGGTAATGAGTTCCGTATTCCCATTCTCTCTGACCTGCTGGATCAATATCAACCTTAGGGAGGTTTCGCGGGAGGCTCCTGTTCTCTCATCTTCCCCCGAAAGGAAAAAACATGAAAATCCGAGATGTCGCACGCAAATTTACCGCCGCACGGGAAGTCATGGCGCTGGGGTACTATCCCTATTTCAGGCCGGTTGAATCCGATCAGGACACCGAAGTGAATCTGAACGGAAAAAAGGTGCTGATGCTGGGATCGAACAACTACCTGGGCTTGACCAACCATCCTGAAGTTAAACAGGCCGCCATAGATGCTGTCCGCGATTTTGGTACCGGCTGTGCGGGCTCTCGGTTCTTAAACGGAACACTGAAAATCCACCTCATCCTCGAAGAAAAATTGGCTGAATTCCTGAATAAGGAATCAGTGCTGCTCTATTCCACAGGTTTCCAGGTTAACCAAGGTGTTCTCTCTGCCATTGTCGGCAAGGATTCCGTCATCCTTTCGGATAAATTTAACCATGCGTCAATCATCGATGGCTGCCGGTTATCATTCGCAAAAATGCTGAAATATAACCACAATGATACCGAAGATCTGGAGAGGCAGCTTAAAACGGTTCCGGATGCTAAAACCCGTTTGATCGTTACCGACGGAGTCTTCTCCATGGAAGGCGATATCGCCAGATTAACTGAAATCGTTGCCCTGGCCGAAAAATATGATGCGGACGTCATGGTCGATGATGCTCATTCACTGGGTGTTTTAGGTCCTCATGGCGATGGCACCGGGCCGCATTTCAACCTCAACAGTAAAGTCTCGCTGGTCATGGGGACTTTCTCCAAATCTTTAGCGTCAGTAGGCGGTTTTATCGCTTCTGATGATGACACCATCCATTTCCTCAAGCATCACTCCCGCGCCCTGATCTTCAGCGCTTCTCCGCCGCCCGCATCGGTTGCCTCGGTGATCAAAGCATTGGAAGTGATGCAAAGAGAACCCGAACGCCGCCATCGCCTCTGGGCTAACACGCGCCGGCTGGTTGAGGGCTTAAAGCAGCAAGGCTATGACCTTGGATTATCCGCAACACCCATCATTCCGATCATTGTTGGCGATAACATGAAGGTTTTCATCTTCTGTAAACGGCTGCAGGAGGAAGGCATCTTCGTCAATCCGGTCGTGGCGCCCGCGACTCCGCCCGGAGGCCAGTTGATCCGTATTTCGCTGATGTCCACGCACACCTTCGACCAGATCGACTTTGCCCTCGATAAGCTGGGTAAGGTGGGCAGAGAACTGGAATTGATCTCGTAGTATGTGGTGGTGAATGAGAACCTGCCAGCTACACAGGTGATGCTTCGCACCCGAAAACCTAACGTCCCGACGCTTCGGGACGTTTCTTATAATCAAATCACGCCAGTGATTTGTCACACCTGCGGACGCAGGTGCCCAGCGGAGTAACATGTCAGTGTACTCTTTGAATTAGCTGACTGCTCCTCTTGACTTCACTGGCTCCCTGCGTCCGCAGGGATGACATCGTCTGCGACGATGTTTTGGTCACTTCACCACCACCACCCTCTCCACCTGACTCTGGAGCCGGATTGTCCCCAATCCGGCATTTGGATTCTCCGTCTCCAACCTCACAAAATACTGCCCGGAACTATAATTCGCAGCATCCCAGATGACGGTTCTCTGCCCCGGCATCTGCAAACCGGAGGCTAAGATGGCGACTTTTTGGCCTAGGAGGTTATACACCGCAATCTCTGCTTTCTGCGGATAGGGGAGGTTATAAGAAATCCAGGTGATGGGATTGGCGGGATTGGGGCCGATACTGAACTGGATGCCGTGATGAGGATCTAAGCTAAGTCGGGGCTGGACGGCAGATGTATCTCCCGTGGTATTGCGGAAGAATAGAATGCCGCCGTTGTTGCCAGTTCCAAGAAATAAATCACCATCTCCGTCATTATCTATATCATTCACATCTATTCCGTCAAAATAGCCTATATAACTTAGGTTACTTATAATTGTATCTGGCTGCAAATCGAAAGAAGGTATTTGCGTCGTACCGATATTATGATACATAACCACATAACGATCATAGTCAGTCCCTGTTAAAAATAGAAGATCGTAGTCGCTATCGCTGTCAATATCGAAAAAACAGAAATAAGTGTTACCAGAAAAGTTAATACCCTGCCAATACGTCACAGCGGAAGTGAATGATGGATCTGTTGGTGTTCCATAATTTTCTGCAAAAAAGAAATCGCCATTGTTGTCACTCATAAAAATATCATTGTCCTGGTCTGCATCGATGTCTATAAGAAAAGGGCGGATAGCCACATTATAATTGCCTGGAACTAAATCGTCAGTGACTTCAACGAAATATGCGGATTGCGGTGTTCCTCTATTTTCGAAATAGTGCAGACCCGGATAAGGTGGATTGGGAACAACACCTTCACCGATGAACAAATCCGGATCTTGATCAGCAT
>JAHJDJ010000253.1 GCA_018812585.1 bacterium | reverse complement strand
GAGACGCCTGGATTGAACAGGAAGTCGATATCCTGCTGCCCTGCGCGTTAGAAAACCAGATCAGCGGCGAAACGGTCGAAAAGATCCATTCAAAGGTTAAGATCATCGGCGAAGGCGCTAACGGCCCGACAACTCCGGATGCAGATAAAGTCATTCAGGAGCGCGGCATCTATCTGGTCCCGGACTTCCTGGCAAATGCCGGAGGCGTCACCTGCAGTTACTTCGAGCAGGTGCAGAATTCAATGAACTACTACTGGCAGAAAGACGAAGTTCTGGGTAAATTGGACATAAAAATGACCTCAGCTTTCCACGCAGTCAGTGAACTTGCCAGGAAACGTAAACTCTACATGCGCGATGCTGCTTTTGTAATTGGAGTCAACCGGGTTGCCATGGCGTGCCGCGATCGAGGTTGGGTCTGATATAGTTCTGTTATCCAATTTCTACACTACATAATAATAGGGACTCAGTAAGGTAACTGAGTCCCTATTAATTACTCTAAAGCGCAGGTTTTAGAATCGTCTACTTAACCAGAACCAGCTTTCTAACCGCCGAGAATTTCCCGGCTTCCAGTTTATAGAAATAGATGCCAGAGGATAAATTGGAGGCATCAAATTCGACTTTGTGAACTCCCGCCTGAAACATCCCCTCGACTAATGTGTCCACTTTTCTCCCCTGAACGTCATAAATCGACAACACCGCCCTGGTTGCTACAGGCAGCATGAACTGAATGTTGGTAATCGGGTTGAAAGGATTCGGGGCATTCTGATGGAGTTGAAACTGGCCAGGATCTCCTGGTATTTTCCCTGGATTCAGGATAGTAAGGGTATCGGCCGATTCTGACAGAATCGTCATATCCGAAGCCATCTCATCGGCTGCGAATGACACACAACCAATCGTATCGAGCAGCGTCACTGATTTCTGAATCAATGCGCCGCTGGGCGAATAAACGTCAATGAAGTCGCCTTCCTGGTAATCGTTCATCAGGGTATAATCCCAATCGACCCCAACGATGGTCGTTGCGGGTGCGGCTGTGTCTGATACAGTCCGTACGAAATGGATTCGATCAAGTGTCTCCGCATTTGTGTAAGAGTACGAATGGACGTCCGGTTCATCAGCGCCCCCGGGATCCAGAACTTGATACTGTTCAAAGTAAAAATCTGAAGTATCTACTTCTGCATCAGGTGTATTTAGTAAACCGGCAATTGTATTAAAAACAGACTGGTAATCGACATCGCCAGCCAGCCAATTTTGAGAATATGCGACAAGTCGGTGATTCATCGTATCCGATTTGGGGAAAACATCCACGGCAAAAATTTCAGCGAGCTGAGCGCTGATCCAGTCTTCCTGGGGAAGTAAATCATCCACACCCAAATCTTCACCATACCAATCATTGAAGAAACTCCATTCTATCAGGAAGAAGGGATGCTCACTGTATTCGGGGGGATCATTGGAAATGCGCATAACGGGTTCCCAGGCGCTGTTCCCCGGTGACCCGGTAGCATATTCGCTTAATCCCTCAGTGTACCATCCCCAGAACAAGTGTTCCGGACCAACTTTAAGATCAGGATCACCATTGGCAAAGACGGGTTCAAACGGGTCTTGGTAAACACAAAATTCATCATCACTCCGCCCGCCGAAACCACAATAGACCTGCTGCATGATGTAATCGCAAAATCGCCACAAAACACGATCACAATCGTAACTTCCGTTATCGATCAATGCCAGGTCAGTCTGGTTAAGGAGATTCAGATAAGGTAGTGGAGGACATACATAATTATCCGGATATTCTGGGAGTCCATGCTGTGCAAAATTCGGTGAAGCGATTTTCAGACGATCTGGATCTTCAGGATAGCAAGCGTGAGAGATGGTTTTAATCATCTGATATTGCCTGAATATTTTCTCGGCAATAGATTCGAATGCGCTCGAACTGACACCATAACCGTGAAATCCTACGTTCGGTTCATTTTCAAACTGAAGAATGCTGACACCCCAGTCACCCCAGTTATAGCTGCCTGTTTCAGAAAAGATACCGTTTGGCCGATAGCGGTTGACCAGGTTCCTGACCAAGAGTGTATGCAGCCTTTCGTCACAAGTGCGCGCGTTCGGCACTGCGCTATTTAAGTTTCCCATGGCCCAGAAGGGTGTCTCAAAGATGCAAAGATGCGAATTAAATCCCCTCTGTTGTAATTCGTCAAGGTTCTTATCTAACCAGTCCCAGAAATAATGCCCCTTGAACATCTCAATGCGATCCCAAAAAGTCGTAAAGCCGAATCGATTGACATTGGGATTGGCGTCAAGATATTCAGCGACTTCAAACGGTTCAAAGGGAAAGGAACCCGAGCCGCCAATTGCATCGGCAGCCATCAGGTTTGCTTCGGGATCTTCGAGCTCACCGGGCGTTTGGTAAGTGTACGGATTCGATGGATCGTAAGGCGGCAAATCAGGAGCAATCACATCATTTGCAGGAATCACCGCGCTTCCACCCCCAAAAGCAGAGTACATGACATTCACGCCATCATTGCCAACTGCCAGATCATAATAGCGGCTGTACTTGTAGGAAACTCTTACCCAGAACTCTTGCCATTGATATTCGGGACCTGTATAGGTTTCGATCAGCTCTCTATCTATTGAAACCCAGCCGTCAGGGGCATAAGTGCACCATTGATCGGTGGAAACGGTTTCCCACGACAGCGGAGATGATACGGCTGCAAAACTGACAGAATCAACGCGATAAAAGGGGAAATTTTCCAGATAAATAATACCGTCAGCGATACCGTTTTCCCAACAGTTATTGACCTCGATGCTCGTGAGGGAATCAGGATAACTGATGTCTCCAACCGCCAGCGACGTTGATAAATCTGTCTGATCTGTCCAAACGTCTGCTGGAAACAGACCCCCTTCTAAAGAAGATTGGGGGTTCAGGTGCCGCTGTTGAAATCCTGCATCCCAATAAAGGGTCTGATCTTCAGATTTACAGACGGCATAGGAGACAGCAACCAGATCCATCTCGTCATCATCGCTCAATGGAAGCCACTGAATGTCCGTCACAGCTTGAGCGTTTTCCTCAATCTGCGATTTTCCCACATGGACCAACTGCCCCCCTTCAGACTCATCATAGATGTAGATATCATTACCTGCCAGGGCACTCCCGTTTGCCATTAAGATAGATCCCAAAGCGAGCGCTGGAATTCTTTCGTCACCATAAAATCCAAAAGCGCCACAGAGAGGAGCACTACGGCATTCTTCGGTATCTTCCCAAAAATCATCCATCGAGAAAATTGAGGTCGTCCCCTGGTCCAACCGATTTTTATAAACGCGCGAAACAGCTTGCGTATTGATAAAGAGATCGAAATCGCCATCGCTGTCCAAGTCGCCGAACTCTATCGTAGTGCCTTTTCCGAAGTAGTAGAACTGGTAGCCGGCGTTCAAATCACCATTGACGTTTTTGTAAATATGGAGTCTTCCGGGGATTTCCAGGGCTGTTAGATCGAGGTCGCCGTCATTGTCGATATCGACCCAGCGCACACAGTGACAATCAAATGAAGCCTCAGAGTGCCAGCTATACTGTGAATCGGGTTCATCCACAAAAAGGTCGGTGATGGTTTGTGGAGGATCTTCAGAATCAAATTGATTCTTTAAAACCATCACACCTCCGTCATTGCCTTTACCGACGACAAGACCCAGCGCAATATCCAGGTCGCCATCGTTATCATAATCGGCGACAGCAATGCAATCAATACAGCGCGGGTTTTCTGCGTTGGTCAGTTGTTGTGGAGGAGCAAAAGCTCCTTCGCGAAATTCGTGAACCAGCAGATGAGCGCCGATTTCAAGGTCACCCATCGTCTCACCAAATTCTTCCGGATGTCCTGCTGGGAAGATATACGGATACTTATAATTCCCCTCGATGAATTCCAGGTCGCCGTCGTTATCCAAGTCTTCCAAAGCGACGGACATGGTATATTCTGAGGTGCCAGTCGAAATCCAGTTCGGCGCTGAAGACCAGGTAACGTCTTGGGCGTTGATCTGGTTCAGAAGGAAAAGCAGACTGCAGGCTGCAAGCAGAGGTCGGAATCTAATCATCATGGTAGTGTCCCGTATTAGTGAGCTTGGCTAATAGCCTCTCACCATGAATAAAAAGAAATGAGGAGAGCCTTATCTTGCCAGAAATTAAGGCAAAATTGAGGCGAAATCAATCAGATATGGCTTTTCTATTCCCCCAGCCGAAGTGGTGGCGTAATTTTTTCCGACGGGTTAAGTTTTCCTACCAAGGTCTGGTACAAGAAGTAATACTGGCTAAATATCAATGAGGAAATAAACACGAAACCCGACACGCAAGAGATAAATCGATCTTTTCTCTGACATCAGGAGTAACTTCCTGTTTGCGAAATGGAGATTCTATGAAAAATAATCGCAATAGAATGCAACCAAAGCGGTATAAAAAGCATCTAAATAACAGGTATGATAAAAAACAGTAGATGCGCGGTAAACGGTTATGCTACTAAAGGAGAGAACATGAACGCTTGGTCAAAAATAAATCCTAACGTAAGAATGGGCATAATATTCGTGCTCAGTTTAATTGGGATGGTACTGCTGACGTCGCGGGTGTAAGCTCTCACATCGGTCAGGTGATAGATGCAGGATTATTTGAAGTGTTCTTTAACGTAAAAAGCGGCTGATCCATGCGGATCAGCCGCTTTCTATTTATAAAAAGGGGACTCGTGGGGCTGATGGATTCTTCTGTAGTTCCGCAGGAATGCCTATGGCAGAATGGCTATGCCAGAACCGGTGACCACTGCGTTATACGGTGGGCGATAATGGATTCGAACCATCGACTTCCTGCTTGTAAGGCAGGCGCTCTAGACCAACTGAGCTAATCGCCCGACTGTTAGACTCTATTTACTGTCTTTAACTTTGGGTTTGAGCAGAATGGCAAGCGGGATGATAACACAGTATCCCAATACCAGCAGAACCGGTGAGAGGTGCAGCGAGAGGAAGGAATCGTGCGGGCCCTGCATCATCATGATATAACCGATGATGATCAGGAGGATGCCTCCGAAAAAGAGCCTGTAATTCAGAGCGTTAAAAGGGCTCCACTGACTCTCTCTCCTGCCGCGAATCGGGGCTTTGCGATCTTTCATATACGCACCTACTCCTTTTGCCTTGTCGTCACAATGAAACATTAAAGATAAGAATTTTTCCCGTCCTGGGAAAGCAAATTTTTCAAATTAAGCTACGCCGGAAAGCTTTCGATACGGCGCATCAGTATCTCCCATTCCCAATCGACACGTTCCTGCATCTTGGTCAGGTCGGCTTCAGTCAAGTGGCGGAAGCGTCCCTGCAATTTAGTATAATCAGTGACCGGCAGCCCTTTGGGTTGATGGTTCAAGGTATACTTGATGCCATTCTCAACTTCATATAGCGGGAAGATCTTGGTATCGGCGGCCAGACGGCTGATTTTAATCGAATCCGCTTCGTTGGATCTATGTCCCGGAGGACAGGGGCTGAAGATATGCAGCAATCTCGTGCCAGTCATGTTCTTGACCTTCTCCAGTTTCCGCTTAAAATCGTCCATATAGGCGAGTGTCGCGGTAGCAGCATAAGGAATCCGGTGAGCAGCCATGATTTCCACCAGGTTTTTCTTGGGCTCTTCCTTGGGATGCGCAGACGGAGTGGTCGTTGTCCAGGCGCCGACCGGTGTGGCTGAGGAACGCTGAATGCCAGTGTTCATGTATGCTTCATTGTCGTAGCAGACGTAGATAATGTTTTCGTTTCGTTCTGCCGTGGCTGAGAGCGCGCCGAAACCGATATCGAAGGTACCCCCGTCACCTGCCCAGGCAACTACATTGATGTCTTTCTGACCGCGCACGTCCAACGCGTGGCGCACGCCGGTAGCCGTGATAGCAGCGGTTTCGAAGGCACAATGAACCACCGGCACACCGGCTGCAGAATATGGGAATGGCCCGTCAATAACAGCCCAGCAACAGGCTGGTACGCAGAGCACAGTGCGAGTTCCAAATATCTTCAGTGCGGTTCGCATCGATAAGGTCGCACCGCAACCAGGACAAGCCAGATGGCCGGAACTCATGATTTCGCATTAAGGAAGTTCGAAGGTTACTTGACCAGGAACTTGAGGTGACATAATTTATCTCCGTGGGTGTTGTTTACTACTTCTTTCACACTGCATTTGCGCAGAGCAACAGAATTCATTTTGAGATCCAACTAAGGGGATCGCGTTATTTCAGATACACCAGTTTCTGAATCTGCTGGACCTCATCTATCTTCACTTTGACTAAGTAAATCCCGGAAGGTCGATTCACCGGATGCCAGTTGAGGGCATGATGACCGGCTTGCAGCCAATCTTCGCTGATCGTCTCGATTAATTGTCCTGCTGTATTGTAAATGCCGACTTCCGTGAAGTCTGCACATGGTAATTCTAAATCTATGGCAAACTGCGCGTTACCGGGATTGGGGTGAACTGATATTTGAAAAATATCCGGCGAGGAAGTATCACCACTATCTTCAACCGGCATGTAAACTTCTGACGCGCGTCCGTAGATATCCCAGTTTCCACTGTAATCCGATTCCCAGAAGATGAAATTTTGCCAGTAACTGTGATACCATGAACTCCACCAACGGTTAAAGGCGCATGGATTCAAATCCTGATAGCCATTATAACTTAAGGCTACCCCTTCATCATCCCAATAGATTTCGTAATCCCCTGAAACATCCGAAACGAAACTGTTCTGACCGAAGAATGGATCGATGATATTACCAGTAAATTCTGGATAAATGTCTGGATACAAGTTTATCGCACCGCTGTTTTCAAGATACAATCGACCAGCTCTAACAGTTCCGTTTACAGTATGATTAAAGTACATACCTCCACTTAAACCACTAAACCTTGGAAAGGCAGGATTGAACACGTTTAAGGTTTCGGTGGGTAAGATCATATCCCAAATCCACCCGGATTCCGGCACCCAAACAGCTCTTTCGAGAGTGGTATCGGCTTCTAAATTGTTCTGCCATAAAAAAACATACTCATAATCATAAAGAAACGAATAGCCTATATACCCCCCTGGATGAGAAATTGGATGTGAACAGGGCAATCTAACCTGATCGAAAGTATTAATATTTCCATTGCCGTACCCGATTCTCTGGAAAATCAGTTCATTATCAGTCTGCCCTGTCACTAAAGTCAGGGTACTATCTTGATTAAATGGAATAACAGCGGTCGCAATCCAAGGATTATACTCGTCCTCTGAACTACTGAAAACTGGTAATACGGCACTCCATATGTCACCATTGAAATAGCGAAAATAGATATCTTTGCTTTCTATATTCTGATGTTCCCATGTTATTGAAACGAATTCTTTTGTGAGCTTGGACGAAATCATGGGTGCATAATTCGATCCCGGCCCTTGAGTCAACTGCACTTCATCTCCAGTCGGTACTCCATCGAGATCCAGAGTTCGGTAGAATATTTGTCTTTCTCCGTCAATATCACGATCCCAGAACATCCAGATTTCATAATCCCGGAAATGGGCGATGACATTGCGGTCGTCATACTGCGAATCGGTATATTGAACGATTCCACCCCAGTCAGCCAGGGCTGTTCCGCAAAGGATCAATATCACAACCAGGGCAGCAGGGATGCTGCAGAGCTTGCCATTCATGACTCCCTCCAATTCTTATTTCAATAAAACCAATTTATTTGTCTGAACCTGTTGCTCTGATTCGACTCTCACAAAATACAATCCAGAAGGCTGCTTTTCTCCGTTCCACTTGAATGATTTATCACCAGCCGTCAGGAAACCGCTATACAACGTTTCGATCTGCCGCCCCGAGATATCAAAGATGGAAACGGTTGTTTCAGCCGAGAGCGGCAACTCCAGATCAATGCGGAACTGCGCGTTACCTGGATTAGGATAAACCGCTAATGCCAGCTTGTCTGGTAAAGCACTTTGTCCGTCTTGGTCTTCAACAGGTGTAAATATCTCTGACGTGCACATGTAAATATCCCAATCACCGTTGCGGTCGGTCTCCCAGAAAGTGATAAAGCGGCCACTTTCCCCCGGCCAGGATTGCCACCGGGGTATGCTGAGACAGGGATTCAAATCATCTGAATCCGAGCCGGAAAAGGCTTGCACTGATGTATCAAAAATATCCCAATTCCCACTCATGTCTGAGGCGAAGATTCCAAAATCACCTCCTGTGCTCTGATCAAGCAAAGGATCAAACTGATTCATATCGCCAGTATCGAAAATATCTGTTTCCAAATCCTGCCAGATACCGGTCTGATAGTTTCTGGTAATCTTCCCCACTTTCGCTAAACCATCCACCCAATGGTTAAACAATACATAAGGCAGATAGGGGCCGAAGGGGTACTCAGAACAAAGGACCGGATTAAACGCCACGATCTCACCCGTGTCGATTTCCATTTCCTCACCCCAACCGCTCTCAAAATTGTACTCACGGTAGAAGCACATCGTATCGGTGAAGGACACTTCCTGCCAGGCAAGCGCAAATCCATCATCAATGCTGGTGCAGGTCACATTCGACACATCAAAGAAGGTCTGCCATTGCTCTACTTGCACAGCATAAGGATGCCCACCGATGATATCCCAGCGTTTCAAGAGAACGGCATGCGCCCTCTGCCCTACCACTACCAGGTATTCATCACCATCATATTCACCATAACAGGCGTCGGGACCGTATTCGTCGTAATCGGTGTTAAACGCCATAAACACACCCTGCCACTGATAATTCATCAGCATGGTGACGGCCACGTCGCGCATTTGATCGTATTCGCTTTCCCAGGTCACGATCACGCGATGATCAGGGAAATCGCCATAAATCATAGCATTGGGCGCGTAGTTGGCGCCATCATCAGTCAGCATGACCGTATCGTCAACGGCAACGCCTTCACGGTCGAAGACCTGATAATAGAGCTGCCGGTTGTTATCGATGTTGGCGTCCCAGAAAAGGATGACCGTATCTTCGTACGCCACAGCTGTCGGATTCAGTTCGTCGTATGTGGTGGTCGTCACCTGCTGAGGTGTATTCCACATTTGCGCCAATGAGGTGGATACCAGCAGTAAAACTGCTGGAATTAGTAGTGGTAGATACTTGGCTTTCATGTCACCCTCCCGGGCTATTTCAGATAGACTAATTTCGCCGTCTTTTGAGACTGGCTGGTAGCAATTCGTATAAAGTATATCCCGGATGGTTGATGTTCCGGTTGCCAGCGGAACGCGTGTTTCCCCGCATTCAACCAGCTTTGATTGATCGTATCGACTAATCGTCCTGCTGTATTGTATATCGTTATTTCGGCAATGTCTGCAACGGGTAATTCTAAGTCGATGCTGAACTGTGCGTTGCCGGGATTGGGATGCACCGAAACCGTGAATTCCTGTGGGATTTCTGGCCCGGGTTCTGGCTCGACACCCACAGCATCACGATAGGCATAGTAAATATTCCAGTTGCCGTCGCGGTTGGATTCCCAGAAAAGATACACTGTACTCATCGTTCTGACGATACACGGATTGCGATCCTCGCCAGGATCGTTGCTCACCAATTCAGCTTCCGTCAATCCCGGATGCCAATAGGCAATATCTGTATTGCCTGACCAATCGACTTCGAAGGCGAGGTTATCCAACCGGTCTGCAACCGGGTGCCGTTCATTGCCGAAGCTGGTGAAAACTTCCTGCGGATCGCTCCAAGTTCCGGCGTAAGGATCGAAGACGGTCGAAATAATGTCAAACGTACCGTTATCTTCCCTCTCGATGTACAAGCCATCCCAGCCCTGGGCGGGGTGATGATAATCGTAACCGGAATTTGCAATTAAACCAGTGACCATTTCACCCCCCAAAACCAGTTTGCAGTATTCAAATCTGATTTCGTTCTGTCCGTCAATCTCTGTTTCCCAGGCGTTGCGCAGGACCGAAATGTCATAGTAAACATAGGGTCCCCAGAAACCTTCATAGAAAAGTACCGGTTCATCACCTGAAGCATCGACATAAATTGTTTCACCCTCCAGGGGGCGTCCCATATCATAGGGATGCGCTAGTGCTGCAGAATCGCTACGAAAGATAACTGTCGCGAAAGCAATACTGGCACCGTAAGTTCGTGCCTTTGGATCGTAAAGATCAATATCGCTGTAAACCGTCAACCAGGGCTCACTGAAACTTTGTCCATCGTATTCTGCATAATAGATTGCGTTCATACCATTAGCATCGCTTTGGTAGAACAATCCGAAGCAAAAACTTACTTCAGTAATTATCGATGGCTTCTGATCGACCGCAGGACTGTGTGTCACGCGCATGACGTCGCCCAGCTCGCCCGTTTCCAGATCGATCGGGCGGGCGTAAATATCAGTATTACCAGCTTCCGTTTCATCCCAGGCGATTAAATGATCTGACGGATAATCATAGATACCGACGTTGACGTTCAGCTCGTCACCTGCTGAATCGGTAACCTGGATCGGTGCGCTCCACTGAGCGAAAACCATTACCGGCACAATGAGGATGATTAAGGATAAGTATCTCATGATTCTCTCCTCGCGCTATTTCAATAAAACCAATTTGCTTGTCTGTGTACTCTGTCCCGTTTCGACT
>JAHJDJ010000018.1 GCA_018812585.1 bacterium | reverse complement strand
GCAACCTCACGCCCGACGCGCTGACCTTTGATCTCTGGTCGGAAGTACTGCTGCCGGGGTTCGGCTCGGCGGAGATCATGTTCGTGCCCGATATCGTCCTGCCGGGAAATGAAAACATTAACCGCGACCGCACGCAGGTTGTGCCGGATTTCGCTCCGGGAGGCACCTACACCTACATCGCCTACGTCGGCGAGCACCCTTGGGTCGTGGACGATTATGACGCCTTCACTTTCGAGAAGGAAGGCACCGCGGACGGTCATCTGGGCACGCTGAATGATTGGCTGAATTATGGCGAAGGATTTGAATCTGTCGGGTGTGGAGATCCGACAACACAGATTCCGACAGAGTATGGCATCTCAGCTTACCCCAACCCGTTCAACCCGGACTTAGCCATCAATATTCAGTTGTCAGCTGTCAGTCATGTAAACCTGGCGGTTTACGATATCTCAGGCCGCAAGGTTGCCACGCTGGTGGATGGCTTCCGGGATGCCGGCTATCACGAAGTCACTTTCGAAGGATCGGGGTTAGCTTCGGGGGTTTATCTAGTAAAGTTGGAGGCAGGAGACTATTCCAGCATCCAGAAGGCGATGCTTATTAAATAGGTGGAGGTAAGAATGAAGAATGTAATAGCTTCATTAACGATAGTTCTGCTGGCGACGTCAGTCGTATCAGCGGATACTATCATCCCTGGCGGTAGTGTCTCGGGCCTCTGGTCCGCTGCCGGTTCACCATATATCGTGACCGGGGATATTACCATCCCCGCGAGTGATACTCTCTCCATTGGGCCGGGCGTGGAAATACGGTTTGATCAAGACGTTGGTCTGAGCGTTTCCAACTATGCTTCTCTGATTGCCGATGGCGCCGGAGACAGTATAGTTTTCACGGCAAATACCTATTTCCCGGTCCCGGGATACTGGGATGGGATCAGTATAGGAGGTGATGCGATTGGTGATATGGCTTACTGCGTCTTTACCTATGGAGATGCCATCAATGATATGTGGGGTGGATCGACCACCTTGACGGATTGCCGCATCTCGATGCCCTATACCGGCTATCCAGGGCCGTTGACCTTTATTCGTTGTGAAATTACGGTCAGCGACGTCAGCCTCATTGAAGCCAATCCCTGGCTGATCGATGAATGCATCTTTCGGGGGGATCTGCATGCAATGGACGTCTGCCATAGCGTAACCATCAACAATACCACGATTTGGGGAAATCTCGCATACAGTTCCTGGAGCGGCACCATTCAGGTGACCGGTTCCGAAATTTTCGGTAGTGCCGATATGGGCAGTGAAGAGGGGCATTTCTACCTGACCAACAGCACCGTGCATGGTTTGATGCACGGCCTCGGTGTTCTGACCATCGACGGCAGTACGCTGAATGGCCCGGTCGACTATGAAGATCCCAATAACGAAGGTATCCGCTTGAGCACCACCTCTAGCACCTTCAACGGTGTCATGACCATTGGCTGGACTTTTCTGGACATGTTCGAGTGTCAGATTAACGATACGTTAAAATGGCTATCGACGCGCAATCCGGACATTTCTTACTGTACTTTAAGCGCCGGTATCAAAGGGTACGTCAGCCCTATGAATGCGGAGTTTTATATCGAGATCAACCTGTTCGATGGTTGTGGGATAGACCTCTGGTCGAACATCGCCGAAGGGACTGCAACCATTCGGGGCAACCTGATCGTAAACAGCCCGGCAGAAGCTCTGAAAATGGATGACTATGGCGGCCCTGATTATACCGATGGTCTCATCTTAGAAAGCAACACTATATATGGCGCCGGTTCGCACGGTATCGCGGCAGCGCTGCTTGCGCCTGGCGATTACGGCGCTCACGTGAGAAACAATATCGTGGCCAACTGTGCCGGATACGGTATCTCTGTTACCGGGTATGATACCACCGACGTCTGTTATAACGACGCCTGGAATAATACGCTCGGAGACTACTTCGGTTTCACACCAGGCGCCGGATCCATCTCAGAAGATCCCCTCTTCGTCGATCCCGAAAACGGTGACTATCACCTGCAATCGATCGTCGGCAGCTATCACGGTGGAGCCTGGCTACCTGATCCAGAATACAGTCCCTGCATCGATGCAGGAGATCCGACCTCACCCTTCAGTCTCGAACCTGAACCCAATGGAGGACGCGTAAATATGGGTACTTACGGCAATACCGAAGAAGCCTCCAAATCGTTCGTGCCTGATTATCCCGATATGTACGTCGATCTGACCTACGTCTCCGGATCGCCGGTCAGTCCTGGAGGCGGCAACCTCTTTTACGAACTCTTCGCCGAGAACCAGGACAGCATTCCCTTGAATTTTGACGGCTGGATTGATATTCAGTATGAGAGCTACACGCCTTTCACCGTCATTCAGCGCGGTTTCCAAAGCTACCAGCCCGGCTGGACCATCAATCGGCCTGATATGTATTACCCTGTCGAGCCCGGCTATCCCGCCGGAAACTACACCATGACCGCCAAGATGGGTGACTTCCCGGACACAGTCTGGGTGGCCGACGGTTTCCCATTTACCAAAGATGGCGATTTTTTCGATTCTGAGTTCATTCCCTTCATGCCCGATGCCGAGTTTCCCGATCCGTTCACAGAGATCGACAAAGGTTCAGCAGAGATAGAGAAGCCTTCCGAATTCGCACTCACTGGAGCTAACCCCAACCCCTTCAATCCCACCACATCCATCAGCATTCAGCTTTCAGCAGTCAGCCGCGTCAACCTGACGGTTTACGATATCTCGGGACGGAAAGTTGCCACTCTGGTGGATGGTTTTCGGGATGCGGGTTACCATCAAATCACCTTCGATGGATCGGGGCTGGCTTCGGGGGTTTATCTGGTGAAGTTGGAGGCAGGAGACTATTCCAGCATCCAGAAGGTGATGCTGTTGAAGTAGGAGGTTGTCCTTCCCGTAGGTATAAAACCTACGGCTAATATTGTGGATTATTGGAGGTCAGGCATTCTTCCGAAGTTCCGAAGGAATGCCCATGGCAGAATGGCTATGCCAGAGCGCCTGTGGCGGAATCCGACGGCAGCCTGAGACAGACAAGAATCCGCCAGAGGTCAGACAAGTGTCTATCCTCCAGATGCAAGCTCGTTCATACAAATAGCCGGGGTTTTAACCCTCCGGCCACAGTGCAATCAGGGGCGGTCAGGCGATCGCCCTTTTTAATGGTTACAGCTATTTAAGCAGCACAATCTTCTGCACCGCCGTCTGGTCAGTCCTGGTTGCTGATACCAGATAAATCCCCGAAGCTGCTGCATCCGCCTGCCAATAGAATCGCTGCGATCCAGCATTCAGCATGCCGTCATGCAAGGTCGCCACGGCTCTCCCCTGCACGTCGAAAACTTTCAAGCTGACCGGTTCGCGTTGCGGCAGGTTCAGATACAGCGCGACCGTCGCGTTGAAAGGATTGGGATAAGCGGAAAGCTGCATTATTTCAGGAATGACCGGCTGGTTCGCGGTAGGTGGCACGTCCAGATAAGACACCAGATCATCAACGCGAATCTTGCCGTGCCCCCAGGTATCGTTGTAATCAGGGCCGGTAAATTGATCTTTGATGGCGTAATTTTCGAGATGCTGCTCGATTTCAGCGCGCGTCAATTCGGGTTCAGCCTGTTTGACCAAAACCGCTGACGCCGCGACGTGCGGGCCGGCCGCAGAGGTTCCAGAAAATTGTCTGTAACCGGCGTGAGTGCCAGGATCTCCCCAGACCGACCGGGCGCTGTAAACGTCGTAATTTCCCGGCGCCGCCAGTGATAGCAGGCTGACACCATCAATGCGGGTTCCCCGACCAGAAAACAGAGAAATATCACCAACCGCAATACTACCAGCGCCGACTCCCCAATATTGTTCGTAACCGCGCGTGCTATACGATCCAAGGACGAACGCCGAATCCGCCGTCGATGGCCAGGTGACGGTTTTATCGTAAGACCGGTAATCGATCCATTCAGCGCCATCATGCCACGAGGACTGGTCGTCGGAAAGGTTGGCATTCACTTCAAAGGAGGACGTTCCGCCGCCAGGGTGATGGACGGTGATTTCCCAGACGTCCATGATCGGTTCACCACTGGTGCCGTAGAAGACAAAGTCGAATTCCGCAGTGCCGCGCGGGGATACCCAAAAGCCAGAAAAAGCTTCCCAACTGCCGAAATTCTGAGGTTCCCAACTACCGTTCAAGTCGAGCGTGAAACCATAAGGATCTGACAAGGTGAAGCTTAAGGTATCACTGATTTCCCGCCAAAGGTAGGTTCCCATGACTAAGGTTGGCCAATCGCCATAAACCGAATCGGAGAAGAATTCCATGGTCAGATCCTCGCCCGATGAAATGTCGAATTGAGCATGTTTATAGCCGCGGTTCAGATTTCCAGCCGGCGCAACCTGCAGCACGCCCTCGCCCGCTTCGAAATCAAGCAGAGCTTCTTCGTTGGTCGAACCATCCAGAGGATTCCAGATCCATCCGCCGAATTCATAGAGCAGAATTTCGCAGCCCATGTCTCTGACCCAGGGTAGATATTCAGCGAAACTGAGCATCTGGAACGACCCCATCAGGAGGTCGGCATCGGGCGCTAATCCACAGAAGCGGGATCTGCCGGGTTCACCACCGGCCAAAACGCCGCTGACGGCGGTTCCATGTCCGTTATAGTCAGGAATCGTCTCAATCAGATCGACGCCCCGTTCGCGTGCTCCATTCGGTTCGAGGACCGCTCTGATTTTCGATTGGTCCAGAAGGATCAATTGCTCGCCGACGTCCAATGAGTTATTCGCATTGACGTCATCGCAATAAAAGAGTTTCTCACCGAAGCCGGGATCCGCATCATCATATCCGTACTCGGTTCCGTATTGCCTTTGATCATCGTCGTTGACGTCATTATAGAGCCAGTCCCAGTCAGCCTGAAAAACGCCATCCGCATTGGAAGTCCCATCGCCTCCGAAGGTCAAAGCAGGATCATAGATCTCACCATCGAGGAAGTTCAGAGTTTCTCCCCAATCGGCGATGCCATTATCGTTCAGATCGACGGCGTCGGTGCGGGGTGTGAATTCGTTATTTCCATCAGAATCAATCCAATCATAGCGCTGCTCCGACGCCTGGAAGAACATAGGGTGAAAGACGTCTATACCGGTATCAAAATCAGCAACAATGCCTCCTTCACCGGTAATCGGTATGCCCGAACCGTCCAGCATATCCCACACTCCTGTGGCGCCCACTTCCGGCGCTGACAATTCCAGACAGGGGATGATCTTCGGCCTCCAGACTGCCTCAATCTGAAGAATGTCGGGATGTTCTGCCCAATAGGAAATATCCTCCCATTTCAGATCAGCGCAATAAACCGGTCCCGCGCCCGCGTAACCCGTGCCGGTTTTCCGAAGGGGCAGCCCCGCATTATCCCAATCAGCCGGATTGACGTTCTCTGCAAACCTGATGGTCACTTTTGCTTCCGTGGTAAAAGCCGCGGAGCGGATTTCTGCGGGAATCTGCGCATCGCTGATGTGTTGTGCGCGTATGGCCATTAAGAAGCGAAGTGTCGGGGATATTTTTGCAGTGGTGTAATCTGCCGCCAAACTTGCCGTTGCGACAGTTACCAGCAGGAAGAAAGGAACCAACAGTCGACGCATGACAGATCTCCTCATGATCGATGTGAAATTTGTATAATCTGAGTGTTATTTCGGATGGAGTGCAGCGGAATGCAACTCATCTGGCAGGGGAAACCAAGGCCGCTATAACGCTTCCAGTTTTTTAACCCATCTCTGGAAACAGCGCTCGAAAATCGCTCGGTTTTTAGGTGCAGAACCACCAATAATCACCTCATAATCTCCCTGCTCACGCTTTCTGATGACACACCAGAGACGGGACGTCACGAAATAGAATGCGAACATCATTCCCAGCGTGCCTAAGATAAATCCCGCCCAAATAAGCGACGTTCCAGGGTTTTTCTTAACCTCAAGAATGGTCGGATAAACGGCCCTGCCCTGGAAACCGAAGATGTGCAATACCTGAAAACTGTACGCTGCTTCCGGCAGATTATGCTGGAAGGGATTTTTTAAAAACGTCCATTGGTAGTACAGCACACTGTCAGGCGACGAAACTTCCATGCGAAGAGCCGGATTGCGCAATTCGACGGATGCGCTGACCGCGCCAGATTGCGTCAGACGAAAATCGGGCAAGAATCGCGCCAGCGTCAATTGATTACCATCAGACAGAGTGAGCGGAATTTGCGGTTGAATGGTGACAGTATCGACAGGCGTATTATCCGGCAGTTTCAGGATCTGCACATAAGCGCTGTCAATGCTCCCGCTAACGCGGGGATTTTCTGTATCAAAAGAAGTTTGATAAAATCGGAATCCTCCGAAACGGAGAGGATGATTGACTTCGATACTAAACGAATCCACCGGGATAGAATCAATCAGAACGGTCGCCTCGGTGATATAATCCTTGATGTTGCCGCGATCCATCTGGATGTCGTATTTATTCCGCAGCCGCGAGCTTTCGACCGACATGGAAGCCATTTTCTGGTCAGGGCCCCTCGTTTCCAGCATGAACTTGTCATTCCCCTCGCGGGAGACGATACGCCCGATAAAAGAGTCGTCAACCAACACGTATTGCCCCAGACCCAGTGGATAATATTCAATTTTGAAGGTATCGATGCGGACGTCGAACCCAAAATCGGGATGTGTGACAACGTCGCCCGGTAATCCGCTGACCCGAGTCCCGAAGCCCATCCAGGAGCCGAATAAACCACCGACCGCGAGAAGAAGCAAACCTGAGTGCGCGATAATTGGACCTAGATGCGCTAATCCGCCCCGAATCCCAGCGATCCGCGTTTCACCGTTCGATTTATCCTGCTGGTAACGGTAGCGCGCGGGCAGTTGTGCGGCGATTTCCTCCGCTGTTCGATTCGTTGTAAAAGATGCTGACGATTGAAGACCTTTTACCCCAATCCCATTTCGAGTGGCGGGTACTTTCATCGCTTTCAGCGCCATAGGTAACCGTTCTATGATGCAGGCGAGCAAAGAAAGCGACAGCGTCGCCAACAATAATTGATACCACCAGGCACGATAAGGATCATGGAGCTCAAGGAAGAGACAGAAGTTGAAGACCCAATCATTCCAGCCTAATTCCTGACTCCAGTAATCCTGCCAATTGGGGCCGAATTCTGTTACTGGATAGAACTCACCGATAAAGAGTGTCAGCACGGAGACGATTGCCAGAATCAACAGAATGATGACGGCAAATTTCATGGAACTTAGTTGCTGCCACAAAGCGGTCAACAAAGGAGTTCTCGGTTTTTTGGATGGAGTATTCAAATCTGGTTACGGGTTATTTATTCAGATAAATACGTAACTAAATGCGATTTATAGCGCATTCACGAAGTATTTCTTAAAATCCATACAATTTGTGCATTCGGATATAGGCCGCAACAGGCGGAGCGACCCAATCTTCCAGGGACTGCTGTTTCTCTCTGATCTCACTGGCAGATAAATCAAAGAGCGGTGTATTCAGCACTTTGACACGGGCCAGGTGCTCTTTATTTGCCTGACTCACAGAATAACCGGGGCGAGGCATAACAGCTACTTCGATCGTATTCAGGAGATCTTCCGGCTTATGCCAATGGTTGAGATCCAGCAGCGAATCCGATCCCATCAACCAGACCAGATGGCAGTGATCTTCCGTGAAACCAAGATGTCTCAGCTTTTGTATGGTCTCATAGGTGGTCCCAGGAAGACCCTCTTCCTCAACCAGGCTTAATCGAAAACGGTCATCTGTTGGCAGACAGAGCTCGACCATGGCGCGGCGATGATGGTAGTCGGTGAAGGTTCTATTACGTTTATGTGGAGGCTGCGGCGACGGTATCAGAACCAACTGATCCAACTTCAATTCTGCGGCCGCATCCGCGGCAGCTCGCAGATGACCTAGATGTGGGGGGTCAAAGGTGCCGCCGAAAAGACCGATATTACCGACTGGATCTTCAAGCAATCGAACCATGATTCTAAGTAACCTACTCCTCTTCCTCAAGTTCAGCCGATCGACTAACGCTTGCTAAAATCGTGTTTATCTCATCGATGCGATCCTCAACCGCTTTCTTCTCAACGGCATCCTCTCTGAGCAGATAGCGTTGATACGAGGATAAAGCTTCATCGTATTTATGCATCTTGAAATTTGCATCACCGCGTAGTTTCATAGCTTTAGGAGCCCATTGCGTCTCTTCAAATTGTTCAATCACGGTGCCGCAGTAGATCACTGTGGAGGGATATTTTTTCAATTTATAGTAGAGCTCCGCAGAGCGATAAGTCTTCTTCGCTAATTGCGACCGGGATTCCATTAAGGCCTGCTCTACAATCCAGTCCCCGTCAACCAGCGTTGATGGCGGGATCTTCAGCTCAGATGGCGCCGGTTTATACAAACCGATGGTGAAAAAGCGCAGCATCCACTGCCCGAAAGTGATACTGCGGTGCGGCAGAACCACTTTGGTGCGATAAAGCGACACTTCGTCGGCGCGTCGGTGTCCCGGCCTCCAGATGCCCAGCGTCAATACTTGACGAATATTTTCCCAATTAGTCGATTTGTAGGCTAAACGAACCGTTATATCCGTTTCACTGTATTCGTCAAGGAAATCGCGGACAGCCTGTACTGCTCTCTCAGTATATTTCTGATCCAGTTGATAATAGGGAGACATGTAGAAATTGCAGAGAATGATCTTAAACCAGGCATCGTCGAACAGGGAGCTTTCCGGGAAGTTCCGCATCAGTCGATTGTATTCCGATTCAGCGATAATGTACTCTTTCATCATGAAGTGGCATTCGGCGAGCATATACTGCGCGCTGTCGATCAGCGTGGAACCGGAATGGTTCAGTGAAAAGCTGGTTAAGAATTCCGACGCGTCGAGATAGCGTTCACGTTCGAAGTAATTTAGCGACACTGCCCACAAATCAGCCGCAGACCAGGACTCATCGACTCGCACCCGGCCGCAGCCATTCAGCAGAAATGCCAGCAAAATGCTTAAAATCAGGATGGATTTAAATCGTTGTATGACCATGGTTAATTATAACCCTCTTCGTTCACTTAGCTGCCTCTCCTGGAAAACAGGAGGTACAAGGCGCCCCCAATTATCGACGTAACCAGTATCGGTAAGGCGAGGCGTGACTGGATGGTTTCTCTATTTTGTTCTACAGTGTTAATGCTGTCCGAAGCAGTATTGATATGAATTGTGTCCGTATTCGAAAATGTATTATCGTCAAATTCTGGGCTATTGACGTCCGGAGTCAGTAATGAATCCTGAGCTGAAGCAGCTATGACAAAAACCGCCAGTATGACACAGAGAGCTGCTAACTGCCGGGTCAATTCAACCTCCCATGCGGCTTCTCAAACGCGGCTGTGATGACCAGGATGAGTGCCAATACGCTCAGAAGACGTGGAAGCATTTCAACGTGCCGCACATAAAATGTCTGATAATCCGCGCAGGTTGTCACCTCTGCGATAAAAGCTCCTCGCTCACCCAAGAGCAATTTCTGTATAATTCTGCCCGTGCGATCCGCTGCCAGCGAGATGCCGGTGTTTGCCGCTCGAATCAGAGGGCGTCTGGTTTCGATGCACTTAAACCGAACCAGGGCCGCGTGCTGATACGGTCCTGAAGAATTTCCATACCAGGCGTCGTTGGTCAAATTGGCTAATACGCTGGCGCCATTCTGCACGAATTGCGCCGTCTCTTCGCTGAAAACCGATTCAAAGCAAATCTGCGCGCCTACTACGACGCCTTCAGCAACCGGGAAGGTGATAAACTGGTTTCCAGATGTAAACTCCGCCTGACCGAAGTTAAGTTCCCCGAGCTGCGGGATCCAGTGCTGAAAAGGCACCCGCTCTCCAAAAGGAACCAGACGAATTTTGTCGTAGCGTCCCGGTTGACTGCCATCAGCCGGAAAGAAGAATGCGGAGTTGTATCTGTAATGCCCGCGTTCAGCGGGTTCCATGAATTCGTAATGCGAAGCGCCGGTGAGGATGGCAGCGTCAATGTTGCGCGCCAGAGACCGTATCCGGTTCTGGTATCGCATCTGATGCCCTAAATAGACCGGCACCGCCGTTTCCGGCCAAAGCACCAGGTCAACGTCATTTTCTGCGGTGATCTGTTCTGTCAATGCCTCGTAAATGACGATACTCGAATCCGGCGGCAAACGCCATTTATCTTCCGGATCGATATTCCCCTGCACAATAGCTGCAGTGAGAGTTGCGTCAACCGGTGGGAGATGGTTCATGCGCCATAATCCCCAGATCGCTCCCGATAGAAGAAGAAGCGCTATTATCAAAGCAGAGCGATGCTTTCGCTGCATGAACAGGTAAACTGCCACATTCGCAGCCACAACCCATACTGAAACGAACCGGATACCGCCTATTTCCGCCAGTTGCGCCACCGGCATGAGGTCTATTTGAGTCAGCCCCAGTTCCAGCCAGGGGAAACCGATTTCGGGGGCGTTTTTAATCACCTCAAAAGCCACCCAGAGAGCCGGCAGAACCAACGCCGCCGCGTCCCCCCAGCGTTTCCAGAGAAAAGCCCAGAAACCAGCAAAAAAGCCCCAGTAAAGCGGAAGGATCAGTAACAGCCCGAATAGTGACAACCAGCGCACCACAAGTTCCGCGCCGGTGTTCATGGCTACCCAATAGAGCAGCCCCGCGTTCATGATCAATCCACTCCACCAACCGCGGCGAAATGCTAAACCAAACGCCAAGGAACGAGCGTGCACCAACAGTGGCAGCAATCCGATCCAAGCTAAGAACCACCACCCGATAGGCGGAAACGCCAGAATAAACAAAATCCCAGAAAGGATAAATGGGATACGACTTTTTGTGGGTTTATTCTTTCGGGGCATTCTTACCCCTGGCGGCGGCTTTGTAGATCGCCTCAACGATACGCAGGATTTTCAGGGCGTCATCACCGCATGAAATCGGCTGATTGCCGTTGCGGATACATTCAACGAAATGGCGCAATTCATATTCGAAAGAGGTCAGGTAGAGCGCTTTCTGTGTAATCGATTTCTCCGGCGTCACGTTCACCAGATTACCGTGCATCTCTTTATCGATTCTCAGAGGATTCAACACTGCTGCGCCCTGGGTACCCCAGAAATGCGCGTACGCCTGTGTTTCAGGAGCCAGCAGCGCCCAGGAAGCATGCAGTGTCACCGTTTTGCCATCCCGCATAAGCAACTGACAGGAAACGGTATCTTCAACCTCCAAACCGAGCATATCGTTAAACAGTTGCGCGCTGATTCTCTTAACGTCGTATTGATCGATCAGCCACAGTGATAGATCCAGCATCTGCAATCCCAGATCCATCATCACACCCCCGCCGGAAAGCTTTTTATCGAAATGCCATTCGGCGCCTGACCAGCGCCCCTTCTTTTTCAGCCAGCCTGTGCGAACCATAAAAATATTCCCCAGCTCTCCCCCTTCAATGAAGTTCTTCAGGATCATCGAATCCGGCCGAAAACGGTGGTTCATGGCAACCATCAGCAAGCGGTTCGCTCGCTTTGAAGCTTCAACCATCTTCTCGGCTTCGGCGACATTGCGGGCGATGGGCCTTTCGACAAAGACGTGCTTGCCGTGATCAAAGGCTGACAGAGTGAGCGCCAGGTGAGAATTTGTGGGGGTTAATATCAGCACGCCGTCAATCTCTTCGATGGCCAGCAACCTCTGCGGGTCCTGGAAGAATCGCGGGATATGGTACTTCTTGGCGATAGAGCCAGCCTTAGCCAGTTCCAGATCGCAGACGGCTTCAATCTGCACGTTTTCAAATTTGCGCAAATTGGGGAAGTGCATCATCTGGGCAATAGCCCCGGTTCCAATAACGCCCAGCTTAACAATTTTTTTCTGCTTAACTGTTGACATGATCTTTATTAACTAATGGTTCACAGATAATTTTTCGATCTCTTCTGTTGAGAGTTCCGGGATTTCTCCATCCAGATATTCCTGCAAGAAAAGTGCGGCTGCGGCACGATCCAGATCTTCTTTCTGCGATTTTTTCCCTCGCTCTCGCAATTTTCGGCCTGCTTTTTCGCTGCTCAGCGCTTCATCGACGAGGTGAACGGTATAACCCCGCTCCTGTAGTTTCTCTGCCACAGCTAAAACTTCGCTCTTCAGCATTCCGGGTTTATCTCCCAGTGTAATAGGAAAGCCTAAGACAACGTTGGTCACAGACCGGTCATCCAGGAACGGTTGCAATTGGTTGAACAGATCGGTCAATCCGTTGATGGCCAATGTGGTAATTCCAAAGGCGATGCTAACGTCGCCGCTACACCCCGCAATACCGACGCGTCTGCGGCCATAATCGATGGCTAAATAGCTTTTTGTATCGGTCCCAGAAATCATCATTATATGGGTGAATCTTTGCTCCCATCAATCTGCTCGTCAACCCGCGAAACGGAGACGACCCCCTTGACATCCTGAACCTTGCGAATGAATTTGGTCAGGTGCGCCAGATTTTTGACTTTAACTGTAACCGTGCCTAACACCAGCGCCCCTTCCTGCCGCATGTTCATGTCAATCATATTAATATTCAGCGGTGCGATAGCGCCTGTGATGTCGCGTAAAAGATGGCGGCGGTCTTCTGCTAAAAGCTGGACTCTGGCGTTGAATTCCTGGTCACGGTCGACGTCCCATTCAACCGGGACTTCGCGGTCCAGTTCAGCCTGTAAGAAGCGGGCATTTTTGCAGTCGACACGGTGAACAGTGACGCCTTTACCCTTGGTGACGAATCCTGTGACTTTATCACCCGGCAGGGGACGACAACATTCCGCGAAACGGATCATCATGTCCCCTAACCCTTGAATCTTGATGCCGCTGTCACTGCGCCTGACTCTGCGGATCATTCGCTGCAGGGTGCTTTCCCGATCCGAAGGTAAGATATGCTTGGCGTTTAACCGGTTGATGACCGTCTGCAGGGAAAGGTCGCCATTACCGAGCGAGGCAAAGAAACTTTCTTTAACGTCGTAACCACACTCTTGGGCAATATCCTTGATCAGATCGTCGCTGGGAACCATGTGTACACGATTCAGTTCACGGGTAAAAAGTTCATTCCCCAGCTTTATATACTGTTCTAACTGGGATTCTTTCAGCCAGCGCTTGATTTTGGATTTGGCCCGGGCGGAAACAACATAACGGAGCCAATCCTGAGATGGCTTCTGATTCTTCGAAGTGATGATTTCAACGGTATCGCCGGACTGTAGTTCTGTATTTAAAGGAACGATCTTCTTATTTACTTTCGCGCCAATACAGTGAATTCCAACGTCTGTGTGAACGGCAAACGCAAAGTCGATGGTGGTTGCGCCCTGCGGCAAGGTAATCACCTTCCCGCGAGGTGAGAAAGCGAACACTTCATCGGAGAAGAGGTCGTCTCGCAGAGTGTCCATGAACTCTTTGGGGGTCGAGTCATCTTCCTGTAAATCAAGAAAAGACCGCACCCAATTGACCTGCTTTTTAATGTCTGCGATTTTTCCTGCCTGCTCCTTATACGCCCAATGCGCGGCAATCCCTTCCTCCGCTATGGAATGCATTTTCCTGGTGCGGATCTGAATTTCGAGCATGCGCCCTTCAGTACCTCGCACTTTAGTATGCAGGGATTGATACATATTGGATTTGGGCATGGCAATGTAATCGGCGAACTTTTCATGCAGAGGCGTCCAGAGGTTATGCACAACGCCTAAAACGAAGTAGCACTCTTCGACCTTTTCAACCAGAATACGGATCGCCAGAAGATCCAGAATCTCATCGAAGGATACACCGCGGGTACGGATTTTATTATAAATGCTGTAGAAGTGCTTGGCGCGTCCCTGAACTTCAGCCTGCACACCAAACTTTTTCAGTTCAGCCTGGAGAGGGTCAATTGAACCGCTGATCAATCGACTCCGCTCCTCTTTCTTCATTGCCACTAATGAGGCGATTTCGCGGTAGGCGTCATGATCTAAGACTTTAAATGAAAGATCTTCCAACTCAGATTTAATCTTTGCGATGCCGAATCGGTGTGCCAGAGGCGCGTAGACTTCGATGGTTTCCCGGGCGATCCGTTCCTGCGAGGAGGGTGGAAGATATTCGATGGTGCGCATATTGTGAATACGGTCCGCGAACTTTATCAGGATGACGCGGATATCCTTGGACATGGAAAGCAGCATCTTACGAAAAGTCGCCGCTTGACGTTCTTCATAGCTGTTTACGTGCAGGCTGGAGATCTTGGTAACTCCATCAACCAATAGCCCTATAGGTTCTCCGAATTCCTTAGTGATTTCACTTAAAGGAATATTGGTATCTTCAACGACGTCATGCAGCAGACCTCCGGCAATCGCCATAGGGTCAAGGTGAAGTTCGGCCAGAATCTTGGCGACTTCGATGCAATGAACGATGTAGTGCTCTTTGGAATATCGCTGACGCCCCCGGTGCGCTTCGTAGGCATAATAGAAGGCCTTCTCGATAAGGTCAAGATCTTCCTTAGATGTAGAGGACGGCATCATCTCCAGGATTACACGTAAATCGTCGGAGTAGGTATCCTCAGGTTGGGCTGCCTTAACATTATTTTCAACAACTGGGTTCGTTTTCGCTGCAGTCATCGTTATCTATTCGTCAGAATGGAGGAGCATCATCCTGGGGCAGAGACAGCGCCGGAGTTTGATGAGTGAAATCCAGATTTTGGAACCGTCCTGTAGACAGGTTGAAGCGTAACTCGGCTGTGCCCAGCGGGCCATTACGCTGCTTGGCAATAATCACCTCGGTATAAGATTCATCGACCTCTTCCCCACTGCGGCTGCGTTCATCATATAAACCGGGGCGATAGAGGAATATAACCACGTCCGCATCCTGCTCAATAGCGCCGGAGTCGCGCAGATCGGAAAGGATGGGGCGTTTGGCGCCATGCCGGGTTTCCACAGCTCTGGAAAGCTGAGATAGAACAATCACAGGAATATCCAGATCCTTCGCCAGACCCTTCAAACTACGGCTGATTTCCGCTATTTTCTGCTGCTGGCTTTCAAAGCGTTGCTGAGGAATTTCCATCAGTCCGATATAGTCGATCATGATCATGCCCACATTATGCTCTGCTTTTAAACGGCGGGCGCGGGCGCGCAGCTCCATAGGTGACAAACCCGGGGTGTCATCGATGAACAGCGGCGCTTCAGCCAATTTCCCGACTTTTTCGGAAAGTCTGGGCCATTCATCAGCCCGTAAGCGGCCGGATCGCACTTTCGAAGAATCGACGCCTGCTTCAGCACAAAGCAGACGCAGCGCTAACTGCCGGTCAGCCATCTCCAGCGAGAAAAATCCCACCGGCACCTTATGTTCTACGGCGGCATTGCGCGCTAAGTTTAAACTGAACGCTGTCTTGCCCATCGAAGGGCGGCCGGCAATGACAACCATATCACCCGCTTGCCAGCCACAGGTGATTTCATCCAGTTTCTTAAAACCACCCGGAACGCCAGTAACCCCTCCCTGAATATTGGCAATGTTTTCCAGAGATTCAAACGTTTCAACCAGCATCGGTCCCAGTCTTCGGAATCCTCCAGTGCGCTTGAACTGCATCAGTTGAAAGAGCTCAGTCTCGGTCCTATCCAGCAATTCGTCCACTTCATCCGGCTCAGAAAACGATTGATCAATAGCGCG
Source organism: bacterium (assembly GCA_018812585.1). Lineage (GTDB taxonomy): Bacteria > Electryoneota > B3-LCP > B3-LCP > B3-LCP > JAHJDJ01. The sequence continues at coordinate 11,135 of JAHJDJ010000018.1, read as the reverse complement.
TGTGCAGGTATGAATCAGCTTACGCAGTAGAGATTTGCGCAGCACGATACGGGCATGATGCTCGGCGTTGGCTGGACTGGCCACCATGCTCACGAGTTCGCTCAAATATGCCGCGCCGCCAACGTCTTCGAGTTTAGTCTTGTTATAGGATTCCTTTTCAGCGCCTTTAGGCGGTTTATTCTTAGCCGCATGCAGCACCTCGGTAACTGTCATGACATCAATTGGGTCGTTTTTCTGATAGAGACGCATAGCGGCCAGGAAAACTTCTCGATGGGCATCCTTGAAGAAACAGGATTCATCTAAAATTTCAAACACTCGTGCGGCGGCTTCCTGATCGAGCATCAGGGAACCTAACACGGCCATCTCGACGTCGATGGCATGTGGCGGAACGCGGTCCAACTTCTTCGCTGCTGAAGGTGGCGCTGATTTTTTATTATCGTTATCTGTCATGTTGAAATACCTGCGTCTGCCTGACCGGTTTCAACCATTTTCTTAAGGGTCAATAGATCCTTTACGGTATCCGGCATCAGATTCTGGTTTCGCAGCAAGGCTGCCGGGTGGTAGATTACCCAGAACGGTTTATCCTGATAGGAGTGCACTCGACCACGCAATTCGCGCAGCGGCGCATTTGTGCGCAGGAGAGTCTGCGCGGCCACTCGTCCCAGAGCGACAAGAAACTGTGGATTCAGAATACGAAGTTGTTCATGCAGATAAGGTTCGCACTGTTCGATCTCGTCCGGCACTGGATCGCGGTTATTGGGTGGACGGCATTTAAGAATATTACAGATATAAACTTCTTCTCGACTCCAGCCAATTTCATTTAACAGATGATCCAGCAGCTTGCCCGCGCGCCCCACAAACGGAAAGCCCTGCTTGTCTTCTTCCGCGCCCGGCGCTTCTCCCACAAAAACTACCTTGGCTTCTTTCGATCCCACCCCAAAAACGAACTTGTTCCGTGAAGATCCCAGAGCACAACGTATACACCCTCCGATCGCGGAATGCATGGTAACCAAATCGTTATGGGGGCTGTATTCGGGGTAGGGATTTTGACTGATAGTCATGGGCTGCTTCGGTTTACTCTTCGCTTGCGGCGTCGTTATAGAAGGGGGATGCTGCTGTGGCTGTGGTGATAAATAAAGCTCTTTTTCGTATAAAGATATATAGCTGAAATAGTCAACAACCTTTTGCTGGATGGGCGATTTGGGAGTCTGATCTGACATACATCAACGCAAGGTTTAAAAGAAGGGACAATAAGAGGCACTCATTTCCCGGCTAACAGGGCTTCCAGCCGATCCAGCAGTTTACCTGCGAAATCATGCTTGGGCATATTTTCCAAGACCTGCATGTCGTCCGTGGCATCCAGGATGGTGCCTTGAATCGAATGCTGTCCGAGACCGGTAGAGGGATGATTTAAAACGATCAGGTCAAGACCTTTTTCCGTCAGTTTTCTGCGTGCATTTTCCAACCCTGCATCGGTTTCCAGTGCAAATCCAATGATGCGCTTATTCTTCTTATCTCGGGAGACCGATTTCAGAATATCCGGTGTGGGTTCTAATTCAATCGTAAGATTGCCGCCTGAAGCTGATTTTTTCAGCTTGGACGCGCTCGGGTCTGCGCGGCGGAAATCGCCGGGAGCTGCAGCCATAATCAGCGCATCGCTCTCACTGAATGCAGATTTCACCGCATCCAGCATTTCCTGAGTGCTGTTAACGCACCTTGACGTAATGCCCGGTGGATCAAACAAACGCACCGGACCACTGATAAGATGAACTCTGGCGCCTCGTTTGCGAGCTTCCTCTGCAATGGTAAATCCCATCCGGCCTGAAGAGAGGTTGCTGATGACGCGCACAGGATCAATCGGCTCCTGCGTGGGACCAGCCGTCACCGTGATGGTTTTCCCACGTAAGGGACCCTTGGGTGGCAGCAACTCGCAGATCCGGTGCAGGATTTCCGTGGGTTCAGGCAGCCTTCCCACGCCCTCGCCTTCATCCGGACTGGCCATAGGACCTTCGGCGGGGTCCATAACTAAGAAGCCTTTATCCTTCAAACGGGCAACGTTATCCTGCACAATGGCGTTCTGCCACATCTTGTGATTCATCGCCGGACAGATCAAAATTGGCGCAGTACAAGCCAGCGCGGCGGTGCTGATTAAATCGTCTGCGATACCGTGCGATAGTTTGGCGATACAATTTGCGGTTGCGGGCGCGCAGACCATCAAGTCGATATCTCTGACGATACCCAGATGACCGCCGACAGCATCACTGACGTCGAAAAGCCCCATCTCAACCCGCTTACCGGAAATCGCCTCAAAGGTTAAGGGCGTCACAAACCGAGCCGCGGCAGCACTCAGAGTGACCTGAACTGAAGCGTGGTTTTTCATCATGAGACGGAGCAGTTCACAAGCTTTGTAAGCTGCAATTCCGCCTGTAACGACCAACAATATTTTCCGGTTCTTCAGCATGTTGCCGAAATATTATTCGTCTTTATTGTTCCAGTTCAACTGGTCGTTGTACATCTCGTTTAAGGCCACTACGGTCGGTTTCTCAAAGCGAGGCAGACGCACGCGTTCTTCATCGTCATCATCTTCCGAGACAAAGATCTCTGGAATATCACCTTCGCCCTCTTCAGAGCGAGATTTTGATGACATGAACTTCTCGATAACCTGAGCCTGTTTCTGACCGATCTGCCGAGCGCGCTGCGACATGATGATTATGGCTTCATAGATGTTCGTAGCTTTGCCGGTAAAGTCTTCTGCCAGCAGGTCGTGGCGATAACCGTCGTCCTTACGTTCGGCTGAGTCAAGCTGCCGAGCATCCTTTTGCATTTCGAAATTGGTCTCTTCGGAGAGCGAACGGAGTAGATTTTCACTCATAGTTGCCCACCCCCATTGGGTTAGAGTTATGGATGATGTCTTCTATCTGTTTAACTGTATCATTCAGGTCGTCATTGACGACCGTGAAATCGAATTGACTTGCTTTGGCGATCTCATCTCCCGCGGCCGCAAGCCGTTTTTGCACCCGCGCTTCAGATTCCGTCTTCCTGTCTCGTAATCTGCTTTCCAGAATCTCCAGCGATGGAGGACTAATGAAAATCAAGAGCGTCTCGGGCAGTATCGCTTTAAGCCTCAAGGCGCCTTTGACGTCCAGGTCAAAAAGGACCGTTTTACCTTCAGCGACAGCTTCCGTTGCAAAGGTTTTTGGCGTTCCGTAAAAATCGCCATAAACCTCTTCCCATTCAAGAAGGTCTCCGGCGTTCCGCTTCTGCAGGAACTCAGCGATGGTGTAAAACCAGTAGGCCGCGCCGTTCTCCTCATCCCCACGGCGGGGTCTAGTGGTCGCTGAAACAGAATATGTGAAGCTTTCGTTGCGTTCCAGGAGATGCTTTATCAGGGTGGTTTTACCTCCTCCAGACGGGCTGGAAATCACTACAAAACGGCCTCTATCCGGTTTTCCCGCTGCGCCCATCATACGAGATTCTGCACCTGTTCTCTGACTTTCTCGATCTCTTCCTTCAGATTGACGACCAGATGAGAAATTTCCGCCACAGCCGATTTAGATCCTATGGTATTGGCTTCACGGTTTAATTCCTGCAGTAGAAATCCCAACCTCTTGCCGACCGGATCGCTGCCTTTCAGCGTTTTCAGGAAAGCATCGCAATGACTGTCGAGACGCACGCATTCTTCTGTGACGTCCAGCCGGTCCGCCATCATGGCGGCTTCCTGTTCCAAACGGCCGGGATCGAGCGCTTCAACGTCCGTTAATTGCTGCAACCGTTCCTGGAGCTTCTGCATTTGCATTTTCGGCTGCTCAACCGCCAGCTTTTCAATTTCTATTCTTGATGCGGTGATGTTCTCGATTCTGGCGAGCAGATCCTCCGCCAGACTGACTCCTTCTCGGCGGCGCATCTCGATGATATCGTCTAACGCCGCATCCAGGGTTTCCAAAGCCTGACGACGCAGTTCATCGGTCAGTTCGCGCTGAGTCTGTTTGGCAAACAGATCAGAGAAATGCAATAATTGCCCCAGAGTGACGTCTCCGGGAGCATTTATAGTACGATTCAGTTCCACCAATTTCTGGTAACAGACTTGAGCGGCTTCATTATCCAGCTTCAGAGTTTCCTCGTTAGCGGCGTCGCGGCTGACGATAATCAAAACACTAATCCGCCCCCGAACCAGTCGGGCGCGGATACGCTCCCGGATCTCACCTTCAATGGGGCCGAGATCCCGGGGAAGTTTCATACCGATATCGCAGTGGCGATTGTTGACCGTCCTGATCTCGACGGAAATGCTCAAGCCCGGGAACGTCTTCTCACTTCGCCCGAAACCAGTCATACTGGTTACGCCGGGACCAAACGGGAAAGAGTCCTTTTTCAAATCAACATCCCCGGTGGGTAGTTATGTAAAGTTTATGTTTGGAAATCAGATACTTGTCAGCCTCTGACTGATGCTGGTCTGACTAACATTATTTGGAGGTTAGGCATTCCTGCCTGACCGCCTAATCGAAATTCAAAGTCCGATCTTATCAGGAGCTATGCCCCCAGAGCACTGCCAGTGCAACGCGATGCGTATCGCCTAATTCCGGATGCGCCAGGAAGGCATAATCAACGTGGAAGTATTTGAACAGCAAACCTGCGCCGAAAGTATAGTTGCCGAAAAAGCCTTCATCTTCCTGCTCACGGGATGGTTCAGCGCCGCCCCTTAAAGCGACACCGGTGCCATCGACGTTAATGAAATACTCCAGGCCAAAATGAGTATCGGCTGTCATGGCGCCCAGTTGGAACTGGTCAGCTTCACCGCGATCTGTGAAACGAAGATCCACATCGGCAGCGATGGTTAATCTGGCAATCAACGCCGGGATCTCAAACTGGTAAGCGCCACCTAACTTCATGGTTGGAGCGATCAGTTCTTTCTGCCCGGTATCCCAGATCAGCGCCGTGGTGACGGCATCCTGCAGCATCGCCCCCAGGTAGAGATGTTTGGTCGGCAGATAGCGCAGACCAAGGTCAAAGCCGATACCGTAAGCGCTGTTGCCTGCCACCCACTTCCCTAAGACCTTCGCTGCAGCTCCATAAGAAAGCTTGTCAGTGATAGGCTTACCGAATCCTGCAAAAAGCGCCAGTTCAGTATCGCTGGTCATGTGGTCAACAATGACGCGGTTATCAGCGCTTAGAGGTCCCGAATTTTCCAGCGCGGTTACAGGAATGTCGTCCACCCCCAGTCGGATCAGACCAAAACCTAAGCCGATGCCATCGTGACCGGGTCGGCCATAGCCTAAGTAATCATACCCGACGATCCCCTCAAACTGTTCGGCGTGCATGAAAGCTGCTTCGTGAGCCTTCTGCCGAGCCAGACCAGCTGGATTCCAGTAAGTCGCTGAAGCGCCATCAGCTAAAGCGATATAAGCTCCACCCATCCCCAGTGCCTGTGGGTCGACGCCGATCGAAAGGAATTCACCGGCATATTTGCCGTCAGTCAGCCAACTGGCATAACTTTGAGACGAAAATATCCCCGCCAGTAGCAGCGCCAGTAGCAGCGTACGTTTCATAGTTACCATTTCGAGAAACCCCAATCTTGATAATATACGATATAAAATGACCTGAGTCAAGTGATTTTAAAACAGCAATCTGGTTGAATTCCACTGATGTATGATTTTTGCGGGTCAGTGGCATGCATCTATTTATTAGACCTTTTGATTTTAAATAAGTTTCAATTAGTTTCAGGCAGTTCAGGAAATATTTCGGTTGACTTGCCAAAAAAGGGTTGACATCTTGCGTTATATACATGTAGATTTTAGACCCTGAACATCTAAATAGGTCGCTATGCAGATACAACTGTCTACTGAATTCGCAATACATGGGTTCCACCAGCATGCTTTCAGAAATGGTGACGCGCCGGTTCAGTCGACAGAGATTGCTGCTGGATATTAATTAATTTGGTTTACGTGTCCTGAGCTCCCCAGAATGAATCTAGGGCTGAAGTTTATCAAGGGGCTGTCCTAAAAGCCACAAAGGCAGTCATTGCGGGAACGCAGTGACGAAGCAATCTCATTATTATCATTAAGTTACGAGATTTCTTAGATCCAATGAATTGGGTCTTGCAATGATATTTTACAGCTTTTGGGACAGCCCCCTACACGTCGGATTCGGAGAATCCGACCTACAGCGTTGGTTCACCGCTGGTTCCCATGCGATTGAATTTGACGGGTCGGGATTGGCGTCGGGGTTATATTTATATCGACTTCAAGTGTCGAGTACGGAGACTCGACACCACGCCATGATGGGTATGCTGAAATAGAATCCAGAAGAAGAGCGGTCAGTGGTAAGATTGATCGCTTTTTTGTGGGACATTTTATTGCTTTTGTGGGTATAATGGTTGTAACTTGTTTTACATATTGCTAATAGAGGTGGTTTAAAATGAAATCAGCAGGCATCATTGGCATGATCGCCGGAATCATCTTCTTCGGGATCGGGTGTGACAGTTCATCGACTGGAGGAGGCGGGGGCACTCCTACGGAGATCACCGGCGGGGACGTTTCAGGCATCTGGGCGGCGGACCAATCTCCTTACTTGATTATGGGCGACATATCCGTTCCTGAAGGAGACACGCTAAAGATCTTTGCGGGCGTTGAGGTTCTCTTTCAGGGATATTACAGTCTCAATGTTGCCGGGACGCTCATCGGCAACGGCACCTTCTCTGATTCGATCTATTTTACGGCAGCGGACGAGTCAGAAGGATGGCACGGCGTTCGCTTCAACAAAGCTGTCGGTGATTTCTTATATTGCGTGATCGAACACGGTCATGCCTGGGGGGATAATCCTGACGGTAAGGGCGGCGGAATATACGCTGACAGCTCTTCTGTCTGGCTGGCACATTGCGCTATTCGTCATTGCAGCGCGGATACTTCTATTTATGGCTATGGCGGCGGGCTTTACTCAAATCAATATGTACAGTTGGAATTCTGTGAGATAAGCGATAACAGCGCTCGTATCGGCGGAGGTCTATCCTGCAGCGGCGTTGCGAACCTCGCGGGTTGCCGGATCATCAACAACTCTGCAAATGATGGGGGCGGGATTCATGGAGACGTCTTCTCAGAAGTATCACTGAACTCCACCTACATTATCGGAAACAGCGCTGTCTGGGGCGGGGGCGGCGGCTACTTTGCTTCTCCTTATGGATTCATTGATGGTATCGATGATGCGGCCCTGATCAGATATTGCCAGATATCCGAAAACAGCGCCGGTCAGTTCGGTGGAGGTTTAATGTTCGATTGGGGATTGGCTCCGGATCTTATCAATTGTACTCTGGTAGACAACAATTCTGCGTCAGATGGCGCGGCTGTCTACGCTTTGACAGCAGGTCTGTCCCTGGTCAATTCGATCATCTCTGGAAACGAGGGCAATAACGCTATTTTCCTGATGGATATCGGGTCGACAGTCACAGAGATATCATACAGCGATTTCTGGGAGAATGGCGGCGGAAATATGATGGGAGACGGTGTGCCTGATAGCTTCGGTAATCTGGAAGGGACTAACGCCAATGGTGATTCTTGTGACACGTATCTGAATATCTTCCTGGATCCTGCATTCGATATAGACAATGCAGGGGCTTATCATCTCTCGAGCATCTCGCCTTGCATCGATGCTGGAGATCCAGTAGCGGAATTGGACCCAGACGGCTCCATAGCAGACATGGGGGCATTTTATTTTCCGTAGTAAATTAGCTGGATTGGATCGTATCAGTGTCAGTCCTGAGGCATTGGATATCTTAAGTCTCCTGTGAATGGGGACTTTTTTATCTCTGTTGAAAAAGACTCTTGCTTTTGTAAGAAAAAATTGCTACATTGATATAATACATCTTATCAAAGATTCAGGAGGATGGCATGCGACGTTGGTCAGTACTGATTACTCTGTTGCTACCGCTGGTAATGTTAAGCGCCGCGGATTGGCAACTGGTCAAGGTTCCCACACCGAAGGATGCGCAGGAACTATCGAATTCTGGATTTAATCTCTTTCACCGGGCGGGAGATTACTGGATTGGCAGCCTGCCTGATGGCTCAGCTTTGCCAGCCAACGCTGAGATCATCAGCAGGTACGATGCGGCTCAGGGCGAGTTGTTCCGTATTCTGGTGGAAACACCGGAAGAGATGAACAAACTTGCAGGCAAGGTCAGCCTGCTCTTCAGCACTACAACGGAAATCGTCTTTCAGGCGACACCGGATCAGTTATTGAATCTGCCAGAAATCAGAGGCGAATGGATTCGCATCACGACGACTCCGAAATTTATGGGATATCAGGGGACAGAAATTCCTGCAACCGATGACTTTCATCCGTTTGTGCAGGATCTTGTAAACCAGGTAGATCAGGTGATTTACACCGGTTTCGTGCAGTCACTGCAAGATTTTGTCACCCGTAATACGCACACCGCGCAATGTGACCAGGCAGGGGCTTGGATTCGAACTCAATTTGAATCTTATGGTCTGACCTCTTACTATCACGATTTCCTGATCAGCGGTAATACCAAGCATAATGTCGTGGCGGAATTGCCGGGTCTTCTCTACCCTGACTCGGTGATTTTTGTGGTGGGTCACTACGATGCTACGGCAGGGAATCCGTACAGCGCTGAACCGGAGGCGCCGGGCGCTGACGATAATGGATCAGGAACGGCTGCGGTACTGGAATGCGCCCGGATTCTGTCACAGTATTACTTTGAAAAGACGATACACTTCGTCGCTTTTGCCGGTGAAGAGCAGGGATTGTATGGCAGCAACGCTTTTGTGGATGACATCCCGGGGATGGGGATCGACGTGGTAGGCTGTTTCAACTACGACATGATCGCTTATGCCGGCACCGACCCCTGGCCGCCGGATCTGGTAATCTATGCAGATAACAATCCTCTGTCTCTGGCGATGGCTTACAAGGTTGAGGAGGCCTGTCTGACTTTTGTCCCCAGCTTGATAGAACCCGACGTTGACATCAACCCTAGCATGGGATCATCGGATCACGGGCCGTTCTGGGATGCCGGGCTGCCTGCCATTTGCGGCATTGAAGAGCAGGCCTGGGGACCGGACTTCAATCCCTGGTACCATTCCACCAGCGATATCGTAGCGAATTGTGATATGGACTACGCCACTAATTGTACGCGCGCAGCGATTGCAGCGTTGGCGGATTACGCGGTTCCGATTGTAGATAGCGGCCCATATCTGAGCGTGAATGACAAGGTTTTTGATGAGATCAGCGGAAACGGAAACCACGCACCTGATCCGGGTGAAACGATCAGCATCGACGTAACACTGATCAATGTCGGTAGTGAACCGGCCACGGGCATTTCAGCCACGCTCTCGACGACTGATCCCTACTTGACGATCACTCAAAACAGCGCCACGTACCCTGATCTCGCTCCGCAGGCAACCGGGACGGGCTCTCAGGCTTACATTCTCGATATCAGCAGCAGCTGTCCGCAAGCGCAATACGTCACTACAGAACTTACCATCAACGCTGCTGGTGGCTACACCAACAGTGTTCCCATCAACTTTCTGGTCGGTGATCCGGTCTATGATCCGACGGGTCCAGATGCTTATGGTTACCTGGCCTATGACAGCGGCGATGAACCCATGTATCCGAACTATCAATGGATCGAGATCAGCCCTGATTCCGGAGGTTCGGGATCATTGGTAAATTTCACGATTGACGATCAGTGCCTGCAGTTTGATCTGCCGTTCAGTTTCCGATATTACGGGTCGGATTATACCCGCTTCACAATCGCCGCCAACGGGTGGATCGGTATGGGTGATATCACTGAAGACGACTACAGTAACAGCAGTATTCCGAACGATGACGGCCCTGCGGGGATGATCGCGGCTTACTGGGAAGATCTGTCTCCACAACGAGCCAACTCAGGCCGCGTATGGCAGTACTATGACACTGCTAATCATCGCTTAATTGTGGAATACAACCATATCGAACAATACGCACCAGTGGGTAATTTTGAAACCTTCCAGGTTATCCTGCTGGATCCAGCGTATTATACGACAGAAACCGGCGACGGGCAGTTGATCTTCCAGTATAAAGATCTGTCCAACATAGCACAAAGTGAAGGCACGGTGGGAATTGAGGATCCCACGGAAACGATGGGATTGCAGTACCTCTATGATGGCGGGTACGACGTTCATGCCGCGGATATCGGGGATGAAACGGTGATCTTCTTCGATCCGCCTTCTGGAATGCCATCCATGACGATGGAACTGACCTATGTATCCGGTTCACCTGTACCGGCCGGCGGCGGCAACCTCTACTTCGACGTCTATGTCGAGAATACCAGCGGTCAAGCATTGAATTTTGACGCCTGGCTGGAAGTGGCGTATGAGGGTGGCATCCCGACGACGGTTGTGCTGCGGCATTTCGATAACTATCAGCCAGGGTGGACGATCAATCGGCCCAATATGTTCTTCCCGGTTCCGGCTGCGTATGCGGCGGGGAATTACACGATGGCCGGTAAAGTCGGTGTGCATCCCGATCTGGCTTGGGCAGAAGACAACTTCCCATTTGCTAAATCTGGCGCCTTTGATGGCGTGTTTGTGCCGTTTGTGCCTGACGGCGTGCCGGACGTCTTCGGCGGTGAGATTGACAAGGGTATCGGTCAGCCGGAAATGCCAACCGAATTTGCGCTGCACGGAGCTTATCCGAATCCGTTCAATCCTGCTGCAGCCATCAGCTATCAGCTTTCAGCATTCAGTCATGTAAACCTATCGGTTTACGATGTCTCTGGACGATTGGTGGCGAAGCTGGTAGATGGCTATAGGGATGCTGGAGTGCATGAGGTGATCTTTGATGCAACGGATCTGGCGTCAGGAATGTATGTTTACAGGCTGATCGTGTCGGGGTCAGGGGCGACCCCGACTACGGGGTTTAGTGCGACGGGTAAGATGGTTTTACTGAAATAATACAATCCGCCAGAGGCGGACAAGAATGTAAAAATACCAAGTTAAAATTCAAAATTAAAGCGGCTCGGGTGAGCCGGTTGATTAGTGCGGTAAATTAGCAGAAAATAGTCTCTTTGTACTCCATTCTGTACTCCATGATAATAATGTAGCCGGACTCTGTTGGGTCCGGCTATTATTATTTTATATTAGAACCTGGCT
>JAHJDJ010000252.1 GCA_018812585.1 bacterium | reverse complement strand
GTGGGGCGGAAGGGCTCCTGACCGGTGTCAATCTTGCGCAAGCCTGCTAAAAAGGCGGCGTCCAGACCGGCTTTGCCGACGGCGGCGTGATCGGGGTGGCGGTCTTCGGTGCAGGGAATCAGCCAGAGTTTGGGACGATATTTCCGCAGAGCTTTTACCAGTACCAGCTTGGTATCCCAATCCGGCATCAGTTTTCCATCCGCCAATCCCGCATTTTCACGCGCCGTCAAACCCATGATTCTGCCGGCGTCATCTGCTTCGAGAATGCGTTCCTCCGGGGTGCCGCGGGTGCCCATCTCGCCGCGCGTCAGATCGAGGATACCGGTGCGGTATCCCAGCTTCCCCATCTTGATAATGGTTCCCGCGCAAGTCAATTCAACGTCGTCAGGATGCGCGGCAACGGCTAAGATATCTAAGGTATGGTTTTCTTCCACTGCTATTGTTCCAACGATTCACTGCCTGGTAGTTAAACGGTTGGTGAACCCCAAATAATGGAGCTTATTCGATTATTTTTTATGTATCGCGGCATCCTGGACGACCTGGCAGAATGACCCGATCTCTTGAGCGGCTCTGGGATCTTCCAGCGCCGTGCCAATTACGATAAAATCAGCCCCGGCTCTTACCTTCTCCGCTGCTTCGTCCGGAGTTCTGATACCACCTCCGACGATGATCGGCAGATCGACCCATTGTCGAACTGTGCTGATCAGTTCTACTGGCACAGACTGATCTGCTCCTGAACCAGCTTCAAGATAGATCAGTTTCAAACCCAGATATTGTCCCGCCAGCGCGGTCGCGGCAGCTAAACCGGGTTTATGGCGCGGAATAGGTCTAGTATCGGAGATGAATTCGACTGCAGTCGGTGATCCCGATGAAATCAGCATGTAGCCTGTAGGGATGGCTTCCAGACCCAACTGTTTGACTGCCGGCGCGGCGACGATCTGATCACCGATCAAGCGCTGCGCGTTGCGCCCTGAGATCAGCGAGAGAAACAGCACTGCATCCGCTTCACCCGAAAGCTGCCCCGGTCCGCCGGGGAAAATAATAACAGGAATTTTACAGGCCTTTTTGACGGCCTTAACCGCTTCGTCAAAACCGTCGCGCAGCAGGAGACTGCCGCCCATCAGGAGCGCGTCGACGCCTGCGGTTTCGCACTCAGCAGCGCGAGCGGCCAATTCTTCAGGCGAATTGTCATCCGGATCGAGCAGAATAAATAAGCCAGCTCCTTTGGAGCGCCGTATTTTCAGTAATGTATCAAAAGTCGTCATTAAACTTCCCTCAAGGCGACATGATTTCGCAGTATCCCGATACCAGCCATCGCAACCTCAACGGTGTCACCGGCCTGCAGGGGACCTACCCCTTCCGGTGTTCCGGTCAAAATGATGTCACCGGGATACAGCGTCATACATTTCGTGATATAGCAGATCACATCTATCACCGAAAAAATCATCTGTGTCAATGAAGCCCTCTGCCGCTCTTCACCGTTGACTCTGGTCACGATGACAGCGTCCTCTGCGATTTCGGTCACGAGGTTAGGACCGACCGGGCAGAAAGTATCAAATCCCTTTCCCCGCGTCCATTGACCATCTTTGCTCTGTAGATCACGGGCGGTGACGTCGTTCGCCAGAGTGTACCCGAAGATTCCGGCCTGCGCTTCAACTTCGGAAGCCCAGCTTAGTTCCTTGCCGATGACTACAGCCAGTTCACCCTCATAGTCGACGCGTTCACTTTGTGGAGGCATCAAGATAGTTCCATTGGGTGGTAACAGCGCGGAGGTCGGTTTCATAAACAGCAGCGGTTCCTTAGGCAGATCTTCATCTGGATGAAGTTCCTTGACATGAGCCGAGTAGTTTTTACCAACGCACAGAATCTTGGTCGGTTCACAGGGAGGCAGGATGGGCAGATCCGAGGTCGAGGCGAACCTCCGTAACTCTTGCGCCTGTTCGGTCCAGGGAGGAGCGGCCAATTCGACGATTTCGTCGCCTGCACAGCGTCCCCAAACTGCTTTGCTGCCAGATCGATAGCGAATGTATTGCATGTTCAGTCCTTTTTGTAAACCCTAATGTAGGCCGTAATAACAGGGCAAGTCAAGTGTATTCTTACATGATTACTTTTCCAGGGAAAAAACAAGGGTAATCGAAATAAAATCTTTTTTTCGGTATTTTCCCTAAGTTGAATTCATCGATTTATATGGATCTGCTTGATTTTGTGGTAAAAAGAGGCTATATTCTTTACGGTGTAACCGTATCATCTTAACCGGAAAATCAGCTATAGAGTTCCGATGTCCAATAATACTGCCAGTTCCATTCGTTACGGCACCTCCAGTTTTTCATCAAACGACTGGGTAGGACCATTTTACCCGCAAGGCACTCAACCCGTAGATTTTCTGAAAGTGTACGCAGAACACTTCGATACGGTGGAGATCGATACGACCTATTATGCGATTCCTTCCAAAAGCACGGTGGAAGGTTGGGCCGGTAAAGTGCCTGATCACTTCACCTTCGCCGCGAAATTTCCTCGCAGTATCGTGCATGGAGGGCAGGACGCTAAACCGAATCCCGATCTGATCCTCCAATCACCGAAAACGTATGAACTGCGGGATAAATTTCTGGAAACTATGGCTCTGCTGGGCGACAAGCTGGGTCCGCTGCTGATTCAGTTTCCCTACTTCCCCAAAGAGGTTTTCAGCCACTATCGAACTTTCTTCGACCGGCTGGACCAGTTTTTGAGTGACTTACCGAAAGAGTTCCGCTATGCGGTGGAGCTGCGCAATAACTACTGGATGAAACCGTTCGCCGCAGAACTGTTACGTTCCCACAATACTGCCCTGGTGCTCTCTGATTATATGTGGATGCCGTTAGGCGATGAAATCGAAAAAGACTTCGATCCGCTGACGACCGATTTCAGCTACATCCGCTTGATCGGTAATCGGAAGAAAATCGAAGCGATCACCAAAACCTGGAGCAAAGAAATAGTTAACCAGGACGATCGACTGAACCGCTGGGCAAGTTTTCTGCATAGAATGGCTCAACGGGAAGGCAACATCTTTGTCTACGTCAATAACCACTATACGGGTCACGCCCCAGCAACGGTGCGTCGCTTGCGCCGCAAAATTGATGACCAGAAAATTAGTTTAAAATAACCTTGTGGAGAAGGTATTGCCGCAAACACTGATCGAAAGAATCGCACAAAAATTCGCTGTGGGGCTGAAAGCAGGCGCTGAGGTAAAGAGTGGGGACTACATTTCGATTCAACCGGCTCATGTGATGACGCACGATAACACCGGGGCTGTCATTCCGAAATTTAAAGCCATCGGAGCCACGAAAGTCGCTAATCCCCGGCAAATTGTTTGTACTTTGGATCATAACGTGCAGGATAAATCCGCAGCGAACCTGCAGAAATACGAAAATATCGAAGCATTCGCAAAGTCGATGGGGATCGATTTCTATCCTGCAGGACGCGGCATTGGTCATCAGAT
>JAHJDJ010000251.1 GCA_018812585.1 bacterium | reverse complement strand
TATTCATTCGTCAAGTGCAGGGACTTGACGACACGATCAATCGCTTTGGTGGACTGCGCCGTGCTTAGTCCACCCTACACAACTATAACCAAGCGTCATGGAATGTCCCTTGCACCCAGAGACAGACGGCCAGAATATTCAACTACGGAGTTGGTGTATTTTCATGCCAGGCGATGATTGATTGCGGCAGGACGTGCGCCAGATAGATCAGGCTGGCAATATTGAGAGCACCGAGGCTCCCTTTCAAGACGAAAAGCTCGAGATAGAACAATAGCAGGCAGAGGATGGCAAAGACACTGTAGGCTTGCGTCACAGCCGTGCGGGTGAGCTGAATTTCGCGCTCGTCCAATTGCTCGCTCTTAGCGTGGATCAGCTTCCATAGCCCCGTGCGCAGATAGATCGAAATGAAGGTATAGATGCCGAATGCCAACGCCACTGCGATGCCGGTTATCAGGAATATATTCCAGCCCATAGCCTCAGCAGTGTTATAAAACAGCAGCAGAAATATCAGGCAGAGGTAATTCAACACGACCCCCGTCCTGCGGTTCTGGTTACCTGAGTTACCTTTCATGTCATTCTCCTGATCTCTTGTGATAGCGCAACAACTCCAAACTCAGAGGCTGCATCGGTTCTGTCGAGAAGATCAACTCAACGGGGAGTTCGAAGACCTCGCTTAAACGCAGAGCCAGATCCAGACTGGGATTGTATTCTCCCCGTTCGAGGAAGCCGACCGTCTGCGGATTGACGTTGATTTTCTCAGCCAGATCCTTCCTGGAAAGACTGCGTTCTTCTCGCAGCACCGCGATTCTGTTGTATAGTTTACGTATCTTCATGTTGCTCAATATAATCTATTTATTATGAATACACAACAATTATTTGTAAATTTTTTATCCCGGTGACCAGAGGTATTGATCCAGGTCGATTGTGCCGCTTGCATCGAATCGGACGCCTTCCTGTTCTAAGAGTGATTTCTGTTGTTCGTGGCCGCTGCCCGGCTTTAGTGATATTTTCCCCTGAGCGTTAATCACGCGGTGCCAGGGGAGATCTTCCTTTTCGGACGAAGTGTGCAGTACCCAGACCACCTGTCGCGCCGCGCCCGGAAATCCGGCAATGGCTGCAACCTGACCGTAAGAAGCGACTTTGCCTTGTGGAATGTGTTTGATGGTATCGATGACGGATTGGGTGAAGGAGGTCATGGGTGACTCGGACTGCGGAGATGCAGATTTATAGGGGCGACGCGTGCGTCGCCCCTGCGATTGTGGTGGCCGTCATTCCGCAAACCGGAATGACACATCTTTATGTCACTTCAGCAGCACCATTTTACCCACCGCTGTGTTTTCTCCTGCCTCCAGTCGGTAGAAATAGATGCCAGAGGAGAGGTTTGAGCCATCGAAGGTAATGGCGTGGGTGCCGGGGTTATAATGGCGGGTCGGCGCAAGACCGACCCCTACGCGGGCACCGGAAATATCGAAGACGTTTAGTGTCACTTGCGATGCCACCGGCAGATCGAAGGTGATCATGGTGGTGGGATTGAAGGGGTTGGGGTAGCAGGCGATATGGAATGAACTGGGTAGAGTTTCTGATACAGCGAAACCGCCGATGGCCAGCACCTCATGCGAATAGATATGAAACCCGTACTTGTCGCAAAGAAAGATCTTTCCGTTATCGACCGAGACGCCTTGAGCCTTCCCTTCGACCGGAACGATATCGGTGATAAAGGGATTGTAGACGTCCGCCACATTCATGACCACCAGAGCGGTTGAATCGGCGATATAGAGGGAATCTCCTGAGAGGGCGATTTCGTAAGGATAGCCGGGCGTTTGCAGCGATGCCAGCGGGTTGATCGAATAGGGATCGCTGACGTCCATGATAATGATGCCGTTCACCGGATCGGCCACATAAGCCAGGTCGTCTCTGACGACGACATCCTGCGCGGTACCGCCGGTTGGTCGGGAATTCATCAAGATGGGGTTCGATGGGTTGCTGATATCGATAATTCCCAGACCATCGACATAGGCGATGAACGCCAGCAAACCGCTGACATCTACACCATAGACTCCAGCGCCCAGGTTCAGGAATCCGGTGTACGAAGGATTCTGCACGTCTGCAACGTCGAGAAGCGTCAGCCAGCCTGGTGGAGACGGGGGAACGCCATGACCCGTCACCAGGACGAGATCGTCCTGCTTGACCATATCACTGTAGGTGGCACACCCCTCTTCAAACGTCGATACGACCGTCGGATCAGCAGGATCGGAAACGTCGAATATTTTGAGCGTGGTCCATCCGCCACTGACGTAGGCATAGCTATCTTCATACAGCACACTGGTGGCGGAGAGATTGACAAAGAGCTGATTCTCGCCACCGACGATTTCCGGGTTCTCCGGATCAGAAATATCGACCACCAATAAGCCATCGTTACTGGAAGCGACATAGGCGAAATCGCCATCTCCTACGGCGCCGTGCACCCAGTCCGGCGGATCATGGAAACCGATGGGAGTAGGATCGGTCAGATCCGAAATATCAAAGACGCAAGCTTCATTTTTCGTCGCCGTCAGCAACCGGTCAGGAGAGATATTATAAGCGTTTCCTCCGCCTGCCGTGCAGCGTGTCGACCAGCGGGCCAGGTTGCCCGGCAGCCAGGCGCCGCCCCAACCACCATAGCGGGAAGGATTTTCGGGATCGGAGATGTCCCATACCCCAAAGCCTCCTTGAGTAGCGGCGAAAAACAGCGTATCACCCGTCAGAAAGAGACCGTTATCGGGGAAAGGATCAACTCCAAACGCGGTCGGTTGTGCCAGGATTTCGAAATTTGGAGGATCGCTGAGATCCACGACCGCGAAGCCGCCGCTGTTGATCATCACCTGGCGATAAACCGCATAAGCGTGCGTGTCATTGCAAACAACGTCATGGAAACCCTTTTGATCCAGGGTGACGGTATCCATCAAGCGCGGCGCGGAGGGATCAGCAATGGAATAGATGTGCAGTCCCGTCGTGCCGGAGGCGATAGTCAACAGACTGTCCGAAGTAACCGCCAGCGAATAACGGCTGCCGGAAATGGACGTCTGGGAAAGCTGCACCAGGTTGCCTGGATCAGAAATATCGAAGATTAAAAGACCGCTGGATTGACTCAAAAGCAACAGCAGATCGCCCAGAATATCCATGTCATTGATCGTTTCCGTGGTGACGTATTCTCCGGCGATAGTCATACTAAGAGGATCGCTGGTATCGTAGATTTTAAGGCCGTGTCCTTTGACGGAAACCAGCAGCAGACCCCCCTCCGCATCGAGGCGGAAAGCGGATCCGCCCGAATACGAATCGGAGGCTGCGATTTGAGGATTTTCAGGATCGGAAACATCCAGCGCCTTCAGGTTGCCGGAATAATATTGGCCGCCATCTGCAATCCAGAGATATCCGGCATGGTACAACACGTCGTAGAAATCGGCTGCGAAGACCGTTGAACCGAGCGCTAAAACGTCATCGGTTGTCTGGCAGGACCCTGCATAAGCGAAGCAGCAAAGAGCGGTTATAACCGTGATTGTCTTCAGCATGATCAACTCCTATAAAATTTCTGCTCTCAAATTTTATCGATACCCTATCGAAGCATATCCGACCCAGTGATGAAGGTTATTCGGCGCGGTAACGCCGATCCCGTCGACTTCTAAGGATGCTTCGCTGACGCTGCTGCCGTAATCCAGCAAGTAGCCCGTCAAAGGGCGGCCTTCCAGCTCCGCGACAACCCGGGAAGCGACGTTTAATCCGAAGGGAATCGAAAAGCGGCCGCACCAGGTGATTTTATATTGCTTAACGTCATTCGCGTCCGCGCAGGAATGCAGGAAGCCGCGCAGTTTATCCGCGGTGACCGGGCCGGTCAGGTACATTTCTGCCAAGGAAACGTCCCTGTCAACGGCTTTCTGG
>JAHJDJ010000003.1 GCA_018812585.1 bacterium | reverse complement strand
CTCGCGATAACTTTTGTTTATTACGGTTTCGCCAGACACCGATCCCCGCTCAATCCAATTATGATGGCATTCGGCGGCTTCGCGCTTGCTTCTTACGCTGAGATATTTAAAGATCTTCGGTTGAAGAATCTGATGCAGAACCGGAGAGCGCTGATAGCGTCAGCGATTTTCCTCTTTTTTGTCATTGGCTGGATATTGGAAATTTTCATCGATATCGGTTCGTTGTTTAATCTCGGTTTTACACATGACGTCTGGAAGGATTATGGTATTGGTGGTTAACTTTTTTACCTCCAGGAATGATGCTGTTTAAAGAACGGATCTGGAATTGCAGATAACTCTGATAAGTCCTCCGCAGAATTACTCAAAAACGCAGGAAACCGCAGGTGTCGTGCCTCCTTTAGGATTAGCATACCTTGCCGCGGTGTTAGACCCCGAGAAATATCAAGTCAAGATCATCGACGCGGTAGGAGAGAAATACTGGCAGACTTACTCCTGGCAAGACCATGGCCTTCGGGGTTTGACTTTCGAGGAGATTTTGGCGGTGATTCCGCCGGATACCAAGGTAGTCGGAATTTCCAATTTATATACATTCGCTTTCTTCGTCGCCTCTGAAATCGCCCGACAGATTCGCAAACGCTATCCTGATATCAAGATCGTATTAGGCGGCGCGCATCCCACGGTGATGACTCGTCAGACCATGTCGCGTCCTGACATAGATTTCGTGATTCTTTCGGAAGGCGAAATCACTTTCCCTGAACTGTTGACGGCTATCGAGAAGGGTAGTGGTTGGGAAGAGATCGATGGTCTCGCTTATCGTAAAGATGGCGAAATCGTAATTAATCCCAAAAAGAAATTCATCAAGGACTTAGATACTATTCCATTTCCCCGCCGTGATCTACTGCCGATGCAGAATTATTTCAAGGCAAAAGAGCCGCACGGCAGCGCCAGCAGGGATAAGTGGACAACCATGATTGCCACGCGAGGTTGTCCCTACGGCTGCAGTTTCTGTAACACACCCCAAATCTGGCAGCGAAGGTGGCGGCCGCGCTCACCGAAAAATGTGGTCGATGAAATTGAGATGCTGAACCGGGAGTACGGTGTTGAAGAGATCCATTTTGAAGATGAAAGCCTGACTACGGATCCCAAATGGGTGGTTGAATTCAGCAGAGAATTAAAAGGGCGCGGGTTAAACGTCGTGTGGCAGACGTCCAACGGCACACGTGCTGAGAGCATTACTGAAGAGACGCTTGATATTATGATCGAAGGCGGCTGCACGCAGATCGTCGTCGCCGCAGAATCTGGATCGCCTCGTATCTTGCGAGACGTTATCGATAAGCGCCTGGACCTTAATGCGGTCGTCCGGTCTGTGAAATTAGCTCGTAAGCGCAGAGTGTTTATCGCCTGTTACTTCATGTTAGGTCTTCCGGATGAACGGGTCAGTGACGTCATGAAATCGATTTGGCTCGCGATGAAATTGGCATTCTTAGGCGCAGATGAAGTTGTCTTTTCAGTTTTTTCGCCTTTACCTGGATCACGCCTGCTGGAGAGGTTAATCAAGGAAGGCAAGGTTCATGTCGGGGATCAGTTCTTTAGTGGTTTAACGCCGCACGGGGATATGCTGGTCTCTAAATCCTATTCTGATTACATCGGAGATCGTCAAGTTGTATTCTTAAAATTTTATGGGTACGGCTGTTTCTACTTAACTAAATTGATTTTCCATCCATTCAAGATTGTCCGTTCCATCAGAAATGTCGCAAAGGGCATACAGGAGATTAAAACTGAGCGCGCCTTGCGAACCTGGATTATGCGATTTTTAGGTAAGGAACATCAAGGAAGAACCGAATAATTATAATGTTCAAGAAAATCTACAGTTACTTCGAAGTCAATGAAACACGGCGTATCAGGACAATTATCCTGATTGCGTTTGCGTTGCGATTTTTATCGATTTTACCTCATGGCAACGATATCGTTGTGCCGTATCGTGATCAGAATACCTACTATGCTACTGGACGCTGTATTGTTGAGGAGGGATTTCTGGGCGTGCCCTCCAAGGCAGTTGGTCCCTATATTGAACACCGTAATCAGAACCCTAAACCTCATGATTATTACCCCTCTTTTCACGATTCCATAGCCGCGGTTTGGGAAGCTGAGGGAACGATCTATGGTGTGGTGAAGTGGGGTGGTCCGAACTCTTTCTTCGAACCTCTTTATCCTCTTCTGACTGCTGGAATGTACCGAGTCTTTGGCGATAATTTCTTCTTTTGGAGGATGATTCATGTTATTCTGGGCACGCTTTTAGTTTATTTCATCTATGATATCGGCCTGAGAGCTTTTAAGGATTGGCGTGTTGCGACCTTAGCTGCGCTGTGGGTGACTTTTTATCCTAACGCTATTTTCTATTCCTGGATTCTGATGGCGGAGGTGCTGCTTTTAGTGCTGCTCGCTGCTGGATTCTGGGCCTATTTCCGGCTCCTGGATAAGCCGACATGGCAGGGTGCGTTGCTGGTTGGCATCTTATTTGGATTGTTTGCCTTGACGCGTTCTTTTATCATCGCATTCTTCCCTTTCATGGTAATTTACATATTTCTATTTGTGAAGAATAAGAAACGATTGCAGTTTGCGCTTCTTGCAGCGCTTGGCTTCGCGGTAGTATTTACGCCCTGGATTATCCGAAATTCGATGCTGCATAATCAGTTAGTGATCATGTCCACTCGAGGGGGATATAACATCTGGATGAGGAATAACCCCTATTTTATTGAAGATGAATATCGTGCGATGGGGGTTGAATTTAGCCAGGAAAAACTGGCAAAATTAAAATATCATGAGTATATTCTCGGATATCCGGAGTTTAACGAAGATCAGGGTGAGCTCGAGCGCAACGCGATACTGACCGAACAAGGTAAGAAGTTCATTTCACAAAATCCGGGTTTCTTCCTCGAACTTTGCTGGGTAAGATTCATCTGGACAATCGGGTGGAAGGGAATAGGACTGAAGGGTCCGCTGCTTAACGGGATCTCTTTTCTCGCCTATATGCCGGCGCTGGTGGGCTTCATTCTATCACTTTTTGTAGGATGGAAGCGCTTGCAGGTGACCTTGCCACTCTGGTCTGTGGTGGGATATTTCGTGCTTTTCTATTCTTTAACACATGAGGGACTAAGGTATCGACTGCCGGTCGATCCTTACATGATTTTATTAGCCATATTTTCCTTTCTGTATCTATACGCGAATTTAAAGAAAGAACCATTCCCCAAAATGTAAACATCATGTCTGACGATTCGGATAAAAAATACAGTGTGTCAGTCTTTCTTCCGGCCTATAACGAAGAAGACAATATTGAAGAAGCGGTGCTGAATACCGCCGCAGTTCTGCGGGATATCTGCTATGAATGGGAAGTCATTGTCGTCAATGACGCCTCCAAAGATCGGACTGCCGAAATCGCAGAGCGGCTGGCCAGTGAGATTCCCCAGGTTAAGGTAATTCACCATGAAGTGAATACCAGACTGGGAGGAGCTTTACGCACAGGTTTTTCAAACTCTACGATGCAACTCGTATTTTACACTGACGCAGATAATCCCATCGACATGAACGATCTTCGCTGGGCTGTGCCCATGATGGAGGATGTGGATTTCATCACTGGCTACCGCCTGAATCGCGATGAACCCCTGAAACGAAAAGTATATTCACGCTGTTATAACTGGCTGATCAGGCTGCTGTTCGGTCTGAAGGTCAGAGACGTGAATTTTTCTTTTAAGCTGGTGAGGCAGGAAGTTCTGAAGAAGGCAAAACTGCATTCTCAAGGCTCCTTCATCGATGCGGAGCTTTTAGTTGAAGCGCGCAAGTACGGTTACAGAATTAAGGAAGTCGGTGTGAAATATTATGCCCGCACCAGGGGCGTATCAACACTGGCTTCACCGACCGTAATCCTGAAAATTCTGCAAGAGCTCTGGATTTACTACCGTAAGTATTATCGCGACCACAGCGGAGATGAGTAGCGCGATTAAATTGATTGTAAACGCCGATGACTTCGCTATCGATCCTGCTGTCAATCGAGCGATAATAGCCGCACACGAAAACGGCATCATTACCAGTACGACGATCTTAGCCAATGGTTCCGCCTTCGATGATGCGGTTGATTTGTTGCAGCGAACGCCAGATCTGGGCGTAGGTTTGCACCTTTGCTTGGTTGACCAGAAGCCTGTGAGCGAGGCTGAGACAGTCAAATCACTGGTGGGTAAACAAGGACGACTGCACCAGTCTCATATCAACTTTATCCAGAGATATGCATTCGGGCAGATCGTTTTTGCAGAAGTCTATGCTGAGTTGGAAGCTCAGATACGCAAGGTAGTTGATAGTGGTTTAGAACTGACTCACCTGGACAGCCACCAACATCTTCATCTGCTGCCGAGAATCGTTCCCATCGTGGGGGAATTGGCGAAAAAATACAGCATTACCAAGATCCGCATTCCACATGATGATCCTGCCATCAAGCTTCCTGCAGGATCCGTAATCAGACGTCTTCAGAGTACAGCATTGAAATCGCTGGCTAAGCGAGCGAAATCGTCATACGCCAAGTATGGACTTAAAACGACCGACCGTTTTTTCGGTTTTGCCGTTGGCGGATGCTTCGGATTAGACGTCTGGAAAAAAGTAATTCCCAAATTTTCGCCAGGTGTGACGGAAATCATGGTTCATCCCGGTGAAAATAACGTATCTTTAAAGAATGTCACAGGCTGGAATTACTCCTGGGAAGAAGAATTCAGCGCTTTGTCAGCGCCAGAATTAAAGTCGATGTTAGCTGATCGCAGCATCTCTTTGATAAACTACAGGGATTTCAATTGAACCGCATTCGCAGTTTATTTCAATACTTAGGGTGCAAAGATACGGTCGTAAAGATCTTTATCTTAGGTCTTTTATTGCGCGTCGGAATGACAGTCTACCTGGGCGAAAGACTGCTGCCTCTTGCCGACCAGCCTGTATTTATGGACATGGCAGAAAACATCGCGACCGGACAAGGGTTAGTGGTCAGCCAGGAGATGATCGGGATACCCGCTGCAATTCCCGATTCGATGCGGGCCGAGCTGGAGAAGCGGCCTGAGCGCATCCGTGATCAGGAATTGAACGCTCTCTGGGGTGTTGTCAAAGCAGAAACTCCCACCGCTTTCTTTGAACCTTTTTATCCTTACTTTCTGGGCACTATTCGGGCTGTCTTCGGTAAAACCCCGGGTTGGAGCATCATGGGGCTTCCGGGCGAATACAACTATGGTCCGCGAGTTGTCGTTGCCCGACTTTTCCAGAGTATCTTCGATGCTTCCGTGATCCTGATTTTATACTACCTGGGTGTGGCGCTTTTCACTCCCGCAACAGGCGGAATTGCCGCACTGATTTACTGTTTTTATCCCTACTCTTTAGCGTTCGTCACCAACATGGTCACGCAGAATACTTATCTCTTCCTGCAAGCGCTAATGGTCTTCTTCTTCGTGCGCACCTTGAACCGGCAGAACTGGCGGAATTATCTGCTTTTGGGTATCAGCGCCGGGTTGACTCTGCTCACAAGGATATCTCTAATTACGTTTCTTCCTTTCATTATCATCTGCTTCTGGCTGGCTTTGCGCAACCGAGTGGATTGGGGCAAACTTGCAGTCAGTCTGATTATTATGGCGGCCGTGATCGTTCCCTGGGTCATACGGAATAATAACGTGATGGGGGAACCCCTGCTGCTGCCAACAAAAGGGGGACGAAACCTTTGGGAATACAATAATCAGGTCTTCACCCAGGAGAAAATGACAGGTAAGACGATAGGCGTTGCAAAAATGTATCAGGATTTTGCGATTAAAAATTACCCCGATCTGAAACGCAAAGATCTGATCGAGTTCCCGGTCTTCATAGATGAAACCGAGATTGAACGCGACAAAATCATGAAGCAGAGGGTCACTGACTTCATCAAAGCCAATCCGGTCGTCTACGTCAAGCTCTGTTTCTTCAGAACCTATCAACTGTTCCGCGTTATTCCCCGCCACCTGGGCGGACCATTGGCAACTCTGGCTGCTTTAGGGACCTGGGGATGGATTCTCCCCGCCAGCCTGTTGGGGCTCTTGATGTCCTTTAAATACTGGCGCAGGCGAGCGGTTATTTATGCGATCCTGTTTTACACAGTGGGCACTCATGCTCTGACCGCCGCGGGAATCCCGCACCGTGTGCCGACAGATCCATATTTCATCCTGCTGGCAGCCTATTTTCTGGTCAGGATTACCAAAGCCGATCAAGAAATATTCACCGAGAATTAACCAAGATTAGACATAAAATTTACGTATCAAATGTACATACCACCTAAACATCATATCCCGGTGTTGGAAGATCCCATCGCCTATTATTATATTCCAATCTTCCGGTCGTTCTTTATCAAACGCTTGACGATGTGCATGGATTTGCTGCCGACCGGTAAGATCGACAAACTACTGGATATTGGCTGCGGAACAGGAATTATACTACCGGAGCTGATCAAGCGCACCGGAGCTGAATTATGGGCTTGTGATATCTTCCTGCAGGAATATTCATTGCATAAAATGATGGAACTGGAAGGGATTTCCGCGCACCTGCAGGAAGCGAACATCTTAGATTTACCGTATGAGGACAATTTCTTTGATGCCGTATTGATGATCAGTGTTTTAGAGCATGTTGAGGATTTAAACAGAGCAGCGGATGAAGTGATCCGTGTGACAAAGCCTGGGGGTACAATCGTAGCCGGCTTCCCCACGAAAAATGCGATCACAGATAAATTGTTGGGGGGATCAACCGGTTTTCACGTCTCCACCCATCGGCAGATTTTAGCATCACTTGAGAACAAGCTGACCTCGTTCAAAGTATCCGCCTTACCTGGATTCGTTCCAGTCGATTTTTCACTCTATACCGCCTGCAGCGGCGTGAAAACCGAATAGCGTTTATCCATCGAGTCAGATGGGTAATAATTGCCGATTAAGTGCTTGATTTCTAAATATGATCGACTTCATTATAGATGAAATGATGAATCTCTTATTTATCTTTTTCAAAATACTAAACTTAAATGAAAAATATTGACATTAGTTATGAAGCTAAATCATTGAGTTTGTGATAACT
Source organism: bacterium (assembly GCA_018812585.1). GTDB lineage: Bacteria > Electryoneota > B3-LCP > B3-LCP > B3-LCP > JAHJDJ01. The sequence goes on along the minus strand of JAHJDJ010000003.1, from coordinate 616 downwards.
TACACAATGATTTTCTTTATTATTTTAAGCTTGGTTCTTGCACAGCAGGAAAATATTTTGTATATTGTAAGTTCGGGTTGTCCGCTCCATCTTCCCTCGTCTCATATATTTGATGGAAAACGTGACCGCAAGATAGATAAGAGATAGAACTAATGCGTATCCTGTTTACCCGTCCCGACAGTGAAATCGTTGCGGCTCCCGCGCCTCTGGGAGCGATGTCTCTGGCAGCCTATATCCGTAAGCGCCGTGGTAGTGACGAACTGAAAATCTACGATGCTCGTGTGAACTACACCGGGAATGATAAACTGACACAGATCATTGCGGATTATAAGCCGGATCTTCTCTGTATCACAGCTTTTTCGCTGGAGATGGAAGTTTCGCATGATCTGGCTGCACGCGTGAAAAAAGTAATACCAGATTGTAAAATCTTCCTCGGCGGACCCTATCCAACGTCAGATCCAGCTTCTGCTATCGCTGATAAAAATATCGACATCGCTTTCATCGGTGAAGGGGAACAGTCTTTTCTGAAAGTATTGAATGCGCTTGATAACGGCGGTGATTTAGGCGATATACCAGGCATTACTTACCGTCAGAACGGATCAGTCATCGATAACGG
>JAHJDJ010000250.1 GCA_018812585.1 bacterium | reverse complement strand
TCTCTTAATAATTGGATCGTTCTCTCTTCATGGACATTATTTAAATAAGCATTCAGATAACATACGGCTATGGCTTCAATATTCTCCTCCTTTAAATAGTCAACGATTGACACTATTTCAGATTCATTTAGAGTAGTAAGAACATTACCTTGCGAATCCACTCTCTCTTCTATCCCTAATCTTAAATACCTGGGGACTAATGGGGTAACATTCTGGTAATGGTTATTGTATTGCTCCTCCCTGATCCCGCGTCTCATCTCCAGAGCATCACGAAATCCTTTCGTGGTAATTAAGGCCGTCTTTGCGCCACCTAAAGTGAGTAAGGCATTGGTCGCCACGGTTGTGCCATGAACAATCGTCTCGATCCTCGCAACAAATTCGTCAAAAGTCGAATTCGTTATACTGGCTAACTCGTGGATTCCTGTTATGACACCGATGGAAGGATCTTCCGGGGTGGAGAGAGTCTTATGTGTGAAGGTTTCGCCGCTATGCGAAATGAGGATGAAATCGGTAAAAGTGCCGCCGACATCTATACCCAGTTTGTATTTCATAGAAGACGTTTCTTTCCGGACTATTACTGCTCTGGGCAAGAAATACAGTGGGGAAATGCCTTCACCTGAGGTGAATATGGATCTGGGATGATTCCCGGATCTCTATTTGAATGGTTCGCAATGGGGGCAGATTTTTTCCGAAGGGGCCGCTGACAGGAAGACCATGTCTGCGCGGTTCGGGATATGAATCCAGTGACTTCAGGCTTGCCCTGATAACCCTGTATCTATGCTACTCTATATAATGAAAACAGGAGTTTATTACGACCAGTAGACGTTATCTCGACGGCTTGGATAAAAGTCTTATAGATGTACTTTTTAATATATCCAAACTCGCCCCGAGAGTCAAGCTTGTTCTCAAATATTATTTTTCCAGTGCGGCAGGCCACCTCCGAAGTAGTGTACATCTTCAAACCGTTTGGGACAGTTTTTCTGAAAAGTTAAGGGAGAGATTCGGGTGTTGCATGAGTTATGGATGCTATCTCTTCCTGATTGTTTAAATTGATGCAAATATACCGTCACAAAAGTACTGCATAAGGGCTGTTTTCGTCGCTTTTTCGATCGCAATGACCCTGTTTGTTTAGATTTTAACCTCCCGCAGGTTCCGAACCTGCGGGAGGTTTTCATTGCCAACATGTTAGTAGCCGGGGGTATTACACCCCCGGAACATCCTGACCTGCCTGTGCCTATGGTAATCCGGCATCCAGAGCAGAACTTTGATAATACAAAGTCATTGCGAGGAAGTTCGCCGATTAATTGGCTAACGACGAAGCAATCTTCGCGCCCAATCGCGACATCCGCTGTACCACCCAGCCCTGAAGGGCGTGGGCTACAGATGAAGAGTGAAAGCCCCTTGGGGGGCTCAACGCAAATCCGCAGGATTTGTTTTAACCTCCCGCGGGTTCGTCCCGAAGGGGTGGGTGGCTGGGACAGCTTCGGCGAAGCCGCCCGGCTCTTGCCTGGGATGTCCCAGAACATACCGAAGCTGCTAATTCCAAATCAATTTTCATTTTGCAATTTTCAATTTGATATTTGATATACTCTTTTCCCTTGACTTTGCCCCAACTTTTCACTAAATTAAACCTATCCCTATTCCATTCCGGAGCACTTCATGCGCACTTTATTGACCCTCCTCCTCTGCCTCTTGCCCGTAATCTCCGTCGCCCAGTGGCCGACGACGGTGGAGGAAAACCTGCTGGTCGACTCTGTCGGATCGGAAGTTTTTGCTGTTCCATTTCATGACAATGGCACACTGGTCACTTATCTGGATGGTCCTCCAGGCATGGTATATCAGATCATAGATCAATATGGACAGCTCGTGTTTCCGCAAGCTCCACAGCTTAACCCAGCTTATGAGTTAACTTATCCACTCAAGAAGGCAAAACCGGACGGCAGAGGAGGTATTATTGTAAGTTTGTTGTTGCCTAATGGGGGTAGTCCTGATGATGATGGCATTTACGCGCAACGTATCGATTCATTGGGTAATGTTTGTTGGAGTGATTCAGGGAAAAGAGTTGTTCCAGTTACAGTATCTTCTAATACATGGGATTTCTGTGGAGATGGTTTGGGTGGCTGGTTTTTTCTTTTGACTGGCCAAACGTCTCCTAACTATGGGGGCTATTGGTTGCAGCACGTAGACGAATTTGGTCAAGCTGCTTGGCCAGATACCGGAATCGTGTTGTACGAATGTTCTGATGGG
>JAHJDJ010000249.1 GCA_018812585.1 bacterium | reverse complement strand
CAAACCGCTCAGTTCATATTACCGGCCGGCGCCTGCAAATTGACGAACCTGGATCTGACTTTGCCCGGCAGTCAGACGCGCCTGGAAGAATTTGAGCTGCTTGATATGGCAGAATGGCTTAATCAACAGATGACTCAGAGCGGTTACCTTCCCCCCGGCGAATACAGTTTGACTCTGCAATTGAAGCAGGCGGCTGATTCCATCGTTACTTTAGCCTCGGACGCGGTGGACATCACCCTGAAAAACCCGTTCGGTGTGGATTTGACACAGCCAGATGGGAATTACCGCAATCCCACTCAGGTGACTCTGGATGATTTAAAGTTCGCCTGGTCATCCAATGCCCGACGCTACCGTATCACGATTTATAACGGGGGATACCATCCGATTGCGCCACCTAACCTGAAACGATTGCCGGTTGTTCTGGACGTAGGAGGTATTCAGTCTCTGCGGCAAAAAAGCTATCAACCTGGCGATACTCAGCGGCAGCTTTTCCAGCCCGGAAAAACCTATTATTGGATAGTCACTGCGAGAGTGACCACTTCCCATGGCGAAAAAGCCTTCGTCAGCAGAATCGGAGCATTCCAGATCCGGTATTCTCCGCAGGACTGGGATCAGATTATAGCCAGCCTTTATCAGATCCTGGGCGACGATACATTGAGCGTGCTGAACGATATTTCGGGATTAACGCCCAATGGATCCGTTCGCCTGGATGGAAGGCGCATCGGGATCGCCGAACTTAGCGAAATAGCAGCGCAGTTCCAGGAAAAACAACTCAGAAAGACGTCGGTGACGATCGAATGAACAGACTCCTGACAACTATGACATCTCTTGCCGTCGGCGTTCTCATGCTGCTGTCAGGTGTACAGATTTCAGCCGCTAAAGCTGGGAACGATGAACCATCAGCTATCGCGCTTTTAGCCGAGATAACACCGCCGGTTCAGATCCGCCGGGCTGACAAGGAAGAGTTTGTCGCAGCATCCAAAGATGATCTGCTCTATGCTGGTGACCGCTTACGATGCGGCAAAGTCGGTTACGCGAACGTCATATTTGTGGATTCCGGTGTGGAACTCATTCTTTTGCCCCAGACTGATCTGACTCTGCAAGGCGATGAAGGCGATGAAGGCCAGGTACGCCGCATGTTCCTGAGGTTAGGAAAACTGTTGACCGTAGTGATAAATGGTGAATTGGACGTCGTCACCGGAACCTCTGTGGCCTCAGTCAAGGGCACCACTTGGTGGACTATGGTCGATGCTGATCAGACCACCTCTGTGTATGTGCTGGAAGGAGACGTTCAGGTTGAAAATCGTGCATCAGGATCGTCCGTCATTGTGAGTGATGGCATGAAGGCAATCACCGATAATGCGGGTTCAATTCAGGTGCAGACGTATCAGATTGACGCTTTGCCAGAGATTCCTCCGATTGGTCCTGCTCAACGTCATTTAGAGATCGAATTAAAGGATGAACAGGGTAATCCGAAGAAGATACTCATCGAATTTGAGTAGGCAAATTGAATCCATCAAACGCCCCAAATAAAGGCTACTGGCTGCTGCCGCTGGTTTGTGTGCTGATAGCATTGCTGCTTTCTCAGACAGAACCTCTGCAGCGTCTTGAGTTGTTACTGCTGGACAGCCGTTTCCAGGCACGCGGGTCAGTCTCATCTGAGTCGTCTCCTGTTCAGATCGTGGCCATTGATGACCAGACCTTCTCCGCCTTGGATCGGACCTGGCCATTGGAGCGCTCTCTCTATGCTGACCTGATCGCCAACCTGCATCGCGCCTCAGCCAGACTTATCGTACTGGACGTTGAATTCTTCGAATCTGACAGTTACAACGCGGAAAATGATTCGCTGTTAGCTGCAGCGATTGCGCAAGCAGGCAATGTGATTCTGGCCAGCAAAATGGCCTATATTTCTCATCCAAACCTAGCTGCAGATTATGTTAGCGTCAAACAGCCTGTTGCACAGCTCGCCGAAGCTGCCGCTGGTATTGGGTTAGTCAATGAAGTTCTTGACCGCGACGGAACCGTCAGGCGGGGACTTTACTACCTCGAGTATAATGGTCAGAAAAAATCCACAATTCTGGGAGAAATCCTGCGCCTGTCCGGCCGTGACGTAACGGGTGATCCGCAGCATAACAGTTTCCGCATCAATTATAGAGGACCCAGCGCCACCTTTCCAGCTATTTCTTTCAGCAGCGTTCTGGATGATTCCAACTTCCAGCTATCTCCTGAAATCGATAGTAACTACATGGAAAGATTCTACAGTGAGAATTCCGGCTCGGAATCGCAAATCCCTAATCCATTCATAGATAAGATCGTTCTGATAGGCGCGACGGCTCCTGACCTGCATGACATGAAACAGACCCCTTATTCATCTGCTGACAATAAGCAGATGGCCGGGATAGAAGTTCTTGCCAATGCCGTGACAACCTGCTGGCATGGGAATGAAGTCATCAAAACACATATTGCCATTGTGGGGCTTTTCAGTCTGCTGCTGGGTTACGGTCTCTTCTGGGGTATGGGGAGATTCCATCCCTGGCGAGCTTTTCTGCTGACGACAGTTAGTTTGCTGGGTTTAGTCGTTACAGCGTATTTTCTGTTTATGCAATTCTCCCTCTGGCTGGAACTGACTACACCTGGATTGACCATCATTTTGGCGCATACGCTGGTGGGTATCGTCTATACAATCCGGGAGCGAAAAGAAAAAAAGCAGGTCCGCTCCTTATTTTCACACTATGTCCCCAAGCGCATTATTGCTGAGCTGGCAAAAAATCCAGCATCAATCAAGTTAGGCGGAGAACGCCGTGAAGTGACCATCCTGTTTGCTGATATCGAAGATTTCACGGCCATCAGCGAGAAAATTCCTCCCGAAGAGATGGTTCGGCTGCTGAACCAGTATATGACAGAAATGACGCGCATCATCCAGCAGCAAGGCGGTATCATTGATAAATACGAAGGGGATGCTATCATGGCTGAGTTCGGTGTCCCCGGACATTTAGAAAACCATGCTGAGCACGCTTGCCGCGCCGCTTTAAGGATGCAAAACAGGCT
>JAHJDJ010000248.1 GCA_018812585.1 bacterium | reverse complement strand
CTGATCTCCTATATTATTATTATTTCAGCAGCACCATCTTGCCTACATCAGTGTAACTGCCGTCTCGTTCCAATCCTTCCGCCGAAATCCGGTAGAAATAGACGCCGGATGCCAAAGTTGAAGCGTTATAACGGATTTCCGCTTTACCAGCATTCTTAATTCCTTCAAAAACTCGTCCTAAGTTTCTACCCTGGACATTGAAAAGTTCCATTTGTTCTTTTGATCGTTGGGGCAGTTCCATAGGAATCACTGTCTCAGCATTGAAGGGATTGGGGTAACAATGCCTCACTGCAAACTCCGTCGGCAAAGAGGCGCGGTCTTCCGGTTCGACGGGCGTGCCCAAATGCAGCCAGAAATCGCAGACGACGGGCAGGTGGTCTGAAGCGATGTCGGTGTCGGTGGCAGAGAGTCCATAGGTGGTCAGCAGATCGGTCGTCATGCCTGGCGTATAGAGCACGAAATTGGTTCCGGCGGTCATGACGTAATCGGTATAAACCATGAAATCGAGGCGGCCGGGGCAATAGCTGCCGGAAGTCGGCGAACCGATCCAGGTATGGTAAACCGGCCCGACCACGTGGCGCGGCGTCAGATCGAAGAGATCGCTGTCATCCCAGTCAGGATCGAAGGGCGCGCCGTGTGTGCCCTGATAGACGATATTGCCGGTAATCAGGGTGTTCAACTGCGTACTGTAACCGATGAAATTCATATCGCCGGTGATCAGAATGGGCGTGTTTTCATCCAAGGTCATGGAGCCGGTGCCGGCTTTGGCGTCGCGGATAAAGGCCATCACCGCGTCCACCTCCAACTGCCGGTCGAAATTGTTCTGGAAGGCGGGCAGGTGGCAATCAATCAGCAGGAATTCGCAGTCGTAGTCAGCTTCCAGGTTGATCAGATACGCTCCGTTATCCCCTTCGATGGATTCAGTGTCGGCGAAGGGATAGCGGCTGCAAACCACCAGGTCGGGCGGAAGCTTGACGCCGTACCAGGTTCCCGGCAGCATCGCTTCCACGCGATCGAGCGTTTCAAAGACGTTGTGGTCGTAGATCTCCTGAAAGGCGATCACGTCGGGGTCAATAGCGTTCAGGATGCGGGTATAAGCGTCGGTGGCCCACGATTGGAAGAAATCATCCAGGTGCACGTTGTAGGTCATGACGCGCAGGTGGGTGGGATCTTCCCTGTCTAATGTCAGCGGTTCCAGCGGCGGCAGCGGCGTGTCATCGATGACGAAGTAGATGGTTTCTCCCGGAGCGGGGAGTTGGTCTTGTCCATCGCCCTGGTCTTTGATGACCACAGCCACGGTATCACCCGGAAACAGCAGCTCTTGACCGATGGGCATGGCATCGCGGCGCATGGCGATTTCGAAGCGGGCGCTGGTCACCGTAGGCGCGGCCAGCAGACCGAGCTTGTACTGCGCGATGGAATAACTGCTGATGCCGGAATAAAAACGCCCGGCCCGGTCGCCAAAGGTCCAGTAGGTGTCCGCTCCGATGGTGTTGATGGCGTCGCCGGTCTCGCTGTCGTTGTCAGTATCTAAATAGAGGGTGACGTCGTTGCCTTCCTGCAGGATGATTTCCACGCCTATTTCAAAGCAGAAGAAGACGTACTCTTCGTCATTGGCGACCCAGAAGCGTCCCAGGTCGAGGTCTCCGGTCACCTGGTCTCCGATGGGATCGTCGTAGAGAGGTTCGATGGCGTCCCAGTCGTCAAACTGGCCTTCCAGAAGAATGCGGTGAGCGTCTGCGAAGCAGGTATTGAAGACGCTGAGGATGGCGAAAACGATCAGCAGTATGAGGATGGCTATCGTTGAGCGGTTTTGCATGATATTTCCATTTATGATCACATGAGTCGTTTGTTCAGGAAGATACGTATTTTTCAGTGATAAGTCAAGAGAATAGTTCGGAGGCAATAAAAGGTTCAAAGGAATAACTATTTTGTTTATTTTCAGTGACTGTATTGACAAACGCATAAATATTGCTTATATTTCAGGACACATCAATTTCTTTAACGATCAGGAGGAGTCCATGAGAAAGCCTTTTGCTATGAGTTTAGTGATCATCCTGTGTCTGGCAGTTGCAGCAGGCGCAGTTCCTAAGGTAGAGACCGAAGTGATTACAGATATTTCCGGCAATCAGTTAACGCGTTGTGTGACGCCGGGCAGTGAAACCGGCGAGATGGGCATTCCCCCGATCACTCCTCCTGCCACTGATCAGGAAGTGCTCTGGACCGTGGATCATGGTACAGCTATCGCTCATGACGTGGCCGTTTCCGGTGATGGCGGGTATTTGACGACGGGCTGGTATCTGAATTATGAGAAAGTCTCGATGTATGAAGTCGCGGGCACTGG
>JAHJDJ010000247.1 GCA_018812585.1 bacterium | reverse complement strand
CGTCGTCGCGGGCAAAACAGTTCCCATACATCCCCGGATGTTGTTGAAGCGGTACGTGCTCTGACGACGATCTGTGCCGATAAATATATAGCGGGCTTCCTGAATCGGAACAATCTGCGTACGGGACGAGGAAACCGTTGGACTCAGGAGCGAGTGACTTCCCTGCGCAGTAAACGCAAAATTTCCAAGTATTCAATTGAGCGGCAGGAGGCTGAAGGTTGGATGAACCTTACACAAGCGTCAGCGTATGTTAGTGTGAGTTTAAAGACACTTCGCCTGGCGGTAGAGCGAGGCAAAGTGGAAGCAATGCATCCTTTACCCGATGGCCCATGGATTTTCAAACGTGAGCACCTCGATAGTCCAAGGGTACGCGAGGTGATAAAACATATCCATCAGCGTCGAATGCACCCCGTAGGACATACCCCGGGAGAGTTAAGTCTTTTTAAATGAACAACATGACATGATGAGGCAGTATGAAACGTAGTTGTAATACTCCTCGATGAATTCCTTGATCAGCTGATAGCAGTGCTTTTCGTTGATAGGCACGATATGATTCAAGAGTTCCCGGCGAAGGGTTCCGAAGAAACGCTCAACGAATGGATTCTGCCATGGGCTGTGATAGGCCGTGCGGACTTCTTCAATGCCGCACATATTCAGGAAAGCAACCACACCGTTGCCATAGATCCCGTCGTTGTCACGGAACAGGAATCGAGGTTGACGATCGAACGGCATGGCTTCCTTGAGTTGCAGGATGACCCATTCCATGCACGGATACCGGGTGACATTGAAATGGAGAACCTGACGTCTTGAATGGTCGAAGAATTACGAAGACGTAAGGGCGACGATGAAGAAACAGATATACCAAAAGACCTGACGGACGAACACGACGGCGCGCATATAGGTTCATGATGATGATTTTAGCTTGTTCATCTTTTGAGGATAGGTGTTTGGGAAGCAGCTTTCAAGGATGCCGGAACTTCTTGCTCCATAAGGCAGACGGAATTTTTCGAGTGGACACCTGGCGCACTAACAATTACACTGTGTCTCATACTTGGACTTTTGGGCTTGGATATTCCTTGGTAATTGGTAAGATTTCTTATATTTATATAATTCGTGGTGTCCTGGGATTGGACAATTTTCTGCGAAGACTTGACGTTGGGAACGTTACAGGGGATCTGTTATGAACACTGAAATCATCGTAGTGATCATTAGTACGAGTGGCGCGATTTTAGGTCCGATTGTAACCATCCTAGTGACTCGAACTCTCTCACGTCATGATCGCCAGGAAGCTGCGGAATCAAAGTCGGTTTCGCCTATGGAGGATTCGGACGTGGCCGTTCCGCGTGCGCCGGCGCAGCCGGAATCGGTACGGGAAGCTGTAGTTCCAGAGCAATCCTCTGGCGACATGACCGGTTTTACCAGTTTAGATAGTGGAGAACGCCCCGTGAGTAATCTCGTTCCGTCTGCATTGGGGCGATGGCAGGTGATGAATCGTGAAAGCTGGTGGCGGCCATTCTTGGCACCCTGCCTTGCGTCACTGGCAGGGATTGGACATGCAGCAACACAGACCGGCTATATTGCAGCAGACCCACGTGAGTCATCACTTGGTTTATTCATAGCGATGGGTGGTGGGGCTGTCCTGTACATTTCCGTCATGGCCATCTCGTGGTACCGCGCTTGGTCTTACGGGATTAGGACGTCGCGACGAGGCAGTATGGTCGCGATGCATCTTGAGTTAATCGGGATCTGGTCAGCATACATTGCTCTTGAAGTGTTGTTTAGTCCATTGTTTTTCGAAATGGTGGCTGACGGCAATCACACTTCCTCAATTGATATTTCGAGAATACTTAGTTGGGCTATTCCGGCCTGGATCACGGTTGCTATAGTGGCCAGCTTCCTTGTTTTGCGTGCACGTCGCACAGTAGAGGAGATAATCCGCCTGGTAGGAGCTACGGCTTTAAAGAGAACTGTTGGTGGCGAGGAGCGTTAAGCACAATTAGATCTCACATCCCCACCCACAGCATCCTTGTCCCATCATCATTTGGAACGGCAGGAGGCGAGGAGGATGGGTTGGGCGTAGTCGGTGGTTCAGTTCATCTGCTGGAGTAACGTGCCTTTGCACGGCACACCTGGACCAGTTTACTTCCTCATCTCCTGAGCCTCTGTCTTCGTCATCTCTTGTGGTCCATTTATTCGACCGAATCGCAAGTCTTGATAAATGAGCCTGTTACGATTAGCATCTCAGCACCATGAAAACTCCATTTCAACCGCTGCAGCTGCTGCTCTTGATGTTCTCCGGCTGGGTAAACCGGCGTCAGCAGAAGGTCATCGACTACCTTCTTGAAGAAAACCGCGTTTTGAAGGAACTCCATAAAGGAAAACGCCTCAGGCTCAATGACGACCAGCGTCGGCGTTTGGCCTTGAAGGGTAAAACTCTGGGTCGAAAGCTTCTATTCAAGTTTGCCAACATTGTTACGCCTGATACCATCCTGGCATATCCGATAACAGTTACGAAATGATCGGTTCCACCGTTCCCATCCGTATCAACCAGAAAAACCATGGGATGATTGGCATCTATTTCGGAGCAGAAAAGATTCCAGGAAAGGTTGGACCATGTGATATTGCTGACCGACGACGCATAGAACGGTGAAAACATCTCCACATACCCCGAAAAACCGTTATCAACATCTGAATACCAGCTCCATCCATAGTAGTTATCGTGATAGCTCTGGGAGGTTTTCATACAATCTGCCACGCAATCGT
>JAHJDJ010000246.1 GCA_018812585.1 bacterium | reverse complement strand
TGATGATTAGAGGGCAGGCACAAAGGCAGGCAACGACCAGCAAGCGGGATATCATAATAACCTCCGGATTGAATACAATTTCAATATAGTCAATTTTTGTCAGTTTGTCAAGGGAAGAAATAAACTAAACAAAAGAATTCAGGAGTCAGGAGCCAGAAGTCAGAAGAAAAACGGGCAATAGCAGTTGTATTTATAGTTCAATTATATTATTCACACCTCAATCTATCAAAATATTTCTTGCATACACATAATGAATGTTGTATATTATAAATAGATACCCATTTTTTACTGATCCCTAATCCCCAGCCCTAACCCCTGGCTTTCAGCCAATTCCGTCGTGCAGATCTGTCAATCAATCAAGTGTCGGTCATTGCCGTCGCAGTTTCGTGCGGGGGAATTAAGAAAGTGGAACGGTGGGGCGACAGATTTGGGATACACCGTCTCAGGCGTTCACGATAGGTCGCGAAGATTGCTTCGTCATTCGTCGTCTGGTCGCCGAATTTCCTCGCAATGACTGCTCAGGGGACAAAAAAAGCGCCCCCACAGGTGTGGGAGCGCCTGCAGGGGGAAGCACCCCCCGCCTACGGAATTGAATTCTGTATTCTTGTTTAATGCGCATCCTCAGCTTTAGCCGATCTGGAGTACTGGAAGAGGAAGTAGGCTAAAGCAGCGAAGACGATCAGACCCAGCCAGTTCTTCAAGCCTGGATCCAGCGGCATGGCGTAATTGAAGCCTAACATCTTGGTCAACGCATCGAAAACGCCGGCTAAGGCGCCGCCCGCGATGAAACCGGATGCCACCAGAATGGCTTTGTCGCTGCGAGCCTTGGCGATCTTCTCTTTTTTACTGGATTTGTTAATCAACCAACCGACACAGGCACCCAGCAGAATCGGGCTGTTCAGTTCGATGGGCAGATACATACCCAGCGCAAAGGCCAGCGGCGAAATACCCAGCATGGTTACCAGCAGAGCGATGACGGTGCCCAAACCATATAACATCCAGGGGGCTCCCTGGCCGCCTAAGAAGGCATTCGCTACGGCTGCCATTGCCGAAGCTTGCGGCGCGGGCAGCGGATTGGGATGTTCGGCGGTCGGCTGACCGAAGCCGTACACGTCGGCAAACAGCATGATCACCGCAGTGATGACCAGCGAAGCCAGCGCGGCACCGATGATATTCGACCACTGGATGGTCTTCGGCGATGCGCCGGTCCAGTAGCCGATCTTAAACTGCGTCACCAGCGACCCCGCCATGGAAAGCGCCGTACAAACGACTCCTCCCACCAGCAGAATAGCCAGCATGCCCGAGGCGCCGGTCAACCCTAAAGCGGACAGCACCACGGCAGCGATAATCAATGTGGTCAACGTCATTCCTGAAATCGGGGTGACCGAAATCATGGCGATCGCCCAGGCGGAAACCGCGGAGAACAGGAAGACGATAAAGATGGTCATGATCAATGAAATGAACGAGACCATGGTGGCGTTCGGAGCAGATGACAGGGCTACGAAACGGAAGTAGACGAAAATCATGACGGCTAAGACGACGCCGATAATCGCCAGGGTTGACATTTTGATATCGGATTCGAGGCGGGACTCCTTGACACCTGATGCGTCGCCCTTCTTGAACATCTGAGACATGACCTGACTCAGCGCCTGCTTGATCACGCCGGACATCTTCAGGATGGAGATGACGCCTGCGGCGAAGATCCCGCCGATACCGATATTACGCACACCGGGGATGAAATTGCCGGCTGCATCTTCAAAGCCGAAGAAGATGTTTTCGAAGGGTTGTTGTGCGAAAATGGGTGATAAATGACCCACTAATGGGATCAGCACCAGGTAGGCCAGCATGGAACCGGCCATGATGATGGAAGCGTACTTCACACCAATGATGACGCCCAGACCCAGCACTGCCGCCGAGGTATTCATCTGGAAGACGGCCTTGGCCTTATCGGTCAGGTAGTGCATGCTCGGAATCGCAGCAGTGGAGAAGACGTCCGCCCAGGGACGAATCGCCAGGGCGATGTAGTCGATCACGATCCCGATACCCAGCGCATAAACCAGCGTCTGCGCTGATTTGCCGCCTTTACCCCCGGCAACCAGAATTTCGGTGGTAGCGGTCGCTTCCGGGAAGGGGAGCTTGCCGTGCATGTCTGCGACGAAGTACTTTCTGAAAGGTATCAGGAACAACACCCCCAGCACCGCGCCAAAGAAAGGAACCAGAAAGATCTGCATGAAGGTTGCCATGAACGAATCGCCCTGCAGGTCGAGCATAAAGATCGCCGGCATCACGAAGACGGAACCGCCGACCAGGATGCCTGAAGTGGCGCCGATGGCCAGGATGTTCACGTTTTCGATGATGAGACTCTTGCGGGACATCATCGCCGAATAGCCGACTGCCAGGATGCCGATGGGGATGGCGGTTTCGATGCCCTGACCGAGCTTCAGCGCGATGTAGGCTGCGGCGGCTGAAAAGATCATGATCATCACTAGACCGAACCCTATGGATCGACCGGTGACCTCACGAACCCCTGTCTCATCGGGGATCATGGGGACGTAGGTTTCACCATCTTTCAGCTCCCGGAAGGCGTTTTCCGGCAGATGCATGGAGTGTTTTGCTTCCATATAAAGCTTTCTCCAGGTTGGTGGAAGGTTATTAACTTATTGGTATTTAAATACTTACAACACACAAGATGATTAATGCAGAAGTTAGCGACGATTATTGACAAAAGCAAGGAGAAATTTTGGAATTGAATGAAGGAGAAGGGAAGAAGAAAAGAAGTAGAGAATAAAGGAGAAGATAGAGAAGACTATAGGACTGACCAAATGGATTGATCTATAATTCTAATACAAATCATTGACTTTTATTTCTCATGTTGTATTTCGACCCTATAAATACTCAAATTTGTATTACCTGCACAATACGCAAAACCATCACGGAATTCGATTCCACCTGGCCTGTAAGGGTTCCCCAATATCCTTTTTAAATCGACACCAGTTGCATCGGAGGCTTCATGGATCATGTTCAACATTTCAACGTAAGAGTGTATCTTTGAGATGTTTCTATCTTTATAAAAAGTCAGTCGAATTGTATTCTTGAGATACACTCGTTTCGGTTGTAGAAGATCCTCTATATCCCAAACCATCAATTGGTCTAAATTGCCTGAGATGACTATATTGTTTGTGAAAGAAATTATACCAGAGGCAGGAAATACTGACAAGAGTTCAGGGTTATCGATATTTTTTAAATCGTACACATGAACTCTGCTTTCGGATTGTAACACTTCACTCGACTTTGGATAGGAAAGTACTTCTACCCGGAATGTATCGACTTCCACGATGCAAGCGATGTTCTTATCTACTTTAATTTCTGATGCAAAATATAGAGGATGTTTGGCAATTAAAATGGGCTGTGACGGTTGTGAGATATCGTATATCCAGAGACCATAGTCTCTATCAACAGCATATAGTCTATCGTCTTCTATAACATAACATTGTATTACACGCGGTTCTTCAATGTAACTGAGAAGATATGGAGAATCAGGAGTCGAAACATCCAAAAGTTTAATTCCTTTTGGGATATTTGGAATTGACGCAATATCCTCGTCAATCCTGATATTTAGTCCGCTGGCTTCGGCTATTGAAGCGATGATTCGAGGATTAGTTGGATCGATTATGTCAATGACGCGCATTCCTCCCATCCAACCGGTCGTATAAGCGAAATTACCATTCAGTACGACATCAACAATAACCGCTTGATGATTCAGATCTTTAAGTCTTTCAGGTTCATTAAGATCTCTTATTTTGAGAATTGTAATGCCATCATAGCCGAGACAAACCAGTGCATAACCGTCATGAACGCAAATATCTTGAGGAGCGCTTTCAAATTCAAGACTTGATATCATTGAAGGCGCGTCAGGATTGGTAAGATCGAGGATGTACAGCATTCCCATTGCGCTGTCCTTCCAAGCTCCAACAAACGCCGTTTTTCCGATGATGCTGATATGATTAACTTTATCAAGTAACCCCAGTCTGTTCACCTCTTCAGGCTTATCTGGAGAAGATATATCCAGTATTTTCAGTCCTGAATCACCACATGCCTCGTAGAGGAAATTATCGAACCCTTCCAGATCTCCAGCCCATCCACCTAATTGACCTACAATTTTGGGATTCCTTGCATCCTCTATGTCTATTATTTGCATCGTCCCTTTATCTGTGCAGACGTAAATGTGATCCGCATATAAATAAAGTTTCCTCGGTGTTTCGTGAGCCTCCAAATACGCTCCCATTGCAACGGGAGTGGTGGGAGTAGTTATATCGATTTTCTGAATAGATTTATTCCCGGTGGCAAGAAAGACAATTCCGTTGGATAGCAATATGTCCTCTGTTGGATAGCCGCTTCCAGACGGTACGGACGCAACTTCAAGGGGGTTATAAGGATTCGAAATATCAATGACCTGTAGTCCACCGTGGCAGGCGGCAATGTAAGCGTAGTTTCCTTCTATTTTAAGGGAACGTGCATCCTGCCCAAAGTCGCAATAACTGATCTCTACGAAATTAGTTATATCGCTAATATCAAGAACCCTTAACCCGCTGGCGCCGCAGGCTAGGTAAGCAAACTCCCCCTGAATTTCGAGGTCGTACGCAAAACTCCATGAAGATAATTCGGCGACTTTTTCGATTGACAGACTGTCCTGTGCGAAACCTACTGCCACTAATACTAAAACCAGATAAAGGCTCAAGGCCAGTCTGGTGATTCCAGTTCTTCCGCCCATGAGGGGCTCCTTTCAATATGTTTGTTGCTGGCCGTCAGGTCACACCCTGCGACTGAAGTCGAGGCGCAGGACCTGACGGAACGAATGATATTAGTTTCAATATACGTCATACAATCGCCAATGTCAAGCGCAAATTTATACGTAAAGACAGAAAACAGAAAACCGTGAACCGTAAACCGTGAACAGAAAAATAAAAACATTGAACTACACTAAAGGAGGTTATTATGTTCTGGAAAAACAAAAAGCAACAAGACGATCAGAGCAATGTCAGCCGTCCGTTGATTACACCGCTGCCGCCGGCGAGAGCGCGAGGCGGGACATTCCGGCGGGAACTGTCGCGCGGCCCCAACTGGACGGCGAGCAAAGGATCGGCGCTGTCCAACCGGGGGTTGTTCAACTATTCTGCCAGCGGGCGGGCGTCGTTTTACCGTTACCTGCGGGACACGCTGCCCATCGTATCGACGGCGATATGGAACTGGGTGAGGCTGTGCGCCACGCCGCAGTCGGTGGAACTGTCGGGATCGGAGGCGCAAGTCAAGCGGGCGCAGGGGATTCTTACCGACCTGGATAGCCGCATCCTGGAAAATCCGTACCAGCGCAGT
Source organism: bacterium (assembly GCA_018812585.1). GTDB lineage: Bacteria > Electryoneota > B3-LCP > B3-LCP > B3-LCP > JAHJDJ01. Next base: position 108 of record JAHJDJ010000246.1, on the reverse strand, counting down.
AAGGGGATCAACCGGCTGATGGAAGCGCTGTTCCTGGAGTTGTTCACGTTAGGGCGGTTCTGCGGTGAGCTGGTGCTGCTGCCGGATGGGTCAGGGATCGACCATTTC
>JAHJDJ010000245.1 GCA_018812585.1 bacterium | reverse complement strand
TCAGCCTGCGGCTGACGAACTTCCTCGCAATGACCGTGTTTTATCAACTCCGCTGGATTCCTTTGTTCAAAGGAATGACAAATCCTGCGGATTTGTTTTATGATAGCGTCGGATTCTACCATAGGCGCTCCTTCGGAGGGAGAACCCGACCTACGGTTGTCTTCGCTGTGCCAAGCGGAACGTCCGCCGTAATAAAAAGCGTTTGCATTTGGGCCATGAAAGCTCTATCTTATGTCTCACATTTAAACGCGACAACTAATCGATTCATCCATGCCCGGCCTGATCCCTCACGACATCATCGAACGCATTCGCGAAGCGACCGACATCGTCGATCTGATTTCCGAATACGTGCGCCTGGATAAGAAGGGCGGCAATTTCTTCGGATTGTGCCCTTTTCATCCGGAGAAGACGCCGTCGTTTTCGGTACATCCGGGTAAGCAGATCTTTCACTGCTTCGGATGCGGCTTGGGAGGGAACGTCTTCACCTTTCTACAGGAACACGACAAGCTGTCGTTTGTGGAAGCGGCGCGGGAATTGGCGAAACGGTCCCACATCGATATCCCCGAAGAGAAGCAGGCTGACCCCGAGCGCCAGGAGAAGTACGACGCGCTTTACAAAGCCAACGAATTCGCCTGCGATTTCTTCAGCCGCTGTCTGTGGGAGGGCAAGGGCGAAGAGTACGCCAAAGTGCGCGAATACTTGAAGGATCGCGGCATCAGCAGAGAGCTGACCGAGCAGTTTCGGCTGGGGTATGCGCCGGATAGCTGGGACGGGCTGGTCAAGGGGATCAGGCGGTTTTCCGACAAAGCCCCGGACGTGCGGTTTTTCATCGAAGCGGGATTATTGCAGAAGGGTGATAACCGCGTCTACGACCGTTTCAAGGGGCGCTTGATGTTCCCCATCATGAACCTGTCGGGGCGGCCCATTGCATTCGGCGGACGAACCTTAAGCAAAGAGAAAGACGTCGCCAAGTACATCAATACTCAGCAGACGGCGCTCTACAATAAAAGCCAGATTCTGTACGGATTACACCTGGCTCGTGAGCAGATCCGGCGGAAGGGTGAATGCCTGGTGGTGGAGGGTTATACTGATCTGATGCGCCTTCACGAAGGCGGGTTCAGCCATTCGGTGGCCAGCTCAGGGACGGCATTGACGGTGGATCATGCCCGGATTCTGCGGCGCTTCTGTCAGAAAGTCGTGCTGGTGTTCGATGGTGACGCGGCGGGATCTCATGCGGCGCTGCGGGGAGGAGACGTACTGCTGGCTGCCGGTCTGGATGCACGGGTGATCGGGCTGCCTGAGGGGCAGGATCCTGACAGTTTCGTTAAAGAGCAGGGCGCGGGAGCGTTTGGCGATTTAATCGACGAAGCACAGGATCTGATCGCCTTCCGCATTAATCTTTACCGCCGGGAAGGACGGCTGGTCGATACGCCGTCCCGGACGAACGTGGCGCGGGAATTGTTAGGGACGATTGCAGTGATTCCTGATGCAATCCGGCAGGAATTGACAGCACAGGACGCGGCCAAGAAAATCGGCGTGGCGGCTGAAACCATGCTGCGGGAACTAAGGCGCACTTCCACTCGCGGGCGAGTTCAAGTCGATAAAAACGAAAAACGCCAGGATCCCTTCGGCGATTTCCCCGTAAAAGAGAGGGGATTGATCGAAGCACTAATTCGCTGGCCGGAATTGCGCGCGGCGACGTTCACTGAAATAACATCGGATGATTTCCGGTATGAAAGCCTGCGCAATATCGCCAAACGGATGGAAGAGCTCTGGATCAAGGGCAAAGCGCCATCGGGTGAAGAGCTGTTGGCAGAAGACGTCGAACGCAAGGAAACCAGCTTTATCACGTATGCGCTCTCGCAGTTTGAAGCTCTGACCGATCCTGACATCGACGCCAAAGCCAAACGCAAATATGATGATTTCCTCGTGGCGCGGGATTGCCTGCGCAGCATCATAGCCCAGCGATTGACGAATGAAGAAGCGACCTTGAAAGCAGAGCTCAGTCAGAAGACTGAAATCGAAGATATTTTAACGATACAAAAACAACAAAAAGCGATACGACAGAGGGAAAAGGAGATTAACCAGAAGGAATTCTGGCAGATCCCTCCGCATCCCAGTATCGACGTTCCACAGGATCATCTCTGGGAGATTATCTCCAAATTCAAAGATTGATCTTTGTGGAGGAGGAATTATGACGTTACCCAAAATACGCAGTACCACCATTGTTGCGATCAGACATAAAGGCAAAGCAGCTATTGCCGGCGACGGGCAGTTGACTTATGGCGACATCATTTTAAAGCACGGCGGCAAAAAGATCCGCCGCATGGGGAATGACGACGTCCTGGCCGGGTTTGCGGGCGCCGCAGCGGACGCCTTGGCGCTTTTTGAAAAATTTGAAGGATTTCTGGAAGCGCATCCCGATGATCTGAAGCGCGCGGCTGTTGAATTAGCGAAAGAATGGCGCATGGATAAATATCTGCGCAACCTGGAGGCGGTGCTGGCGGTCTGCGATAAAAAGACCCTCCTGATGATCAGTGGAACCGGTGAGTTAATCGAACCAGATGACGGAATATTGGCTATTGGTTCGGGCGCCCCGGAAGCTTTGGGCGCGGCGAGAGCTTTGGTCAAGCATACCAACTTAAGCGCCAAAGAGATCGCTCTGGAAGCGCTGCGCATCGCATCAACCATCTGCATTTACACCAACGACCAGATATCGGTCGAGGAGCTATAACTTGGAAACCTACAAAGCGCTGACACCCCGAGAAATTGTCAAGGAACTGGATAAATATATCATTGGTCAGACCAAAGCCAAGCGGTGCGTTGCCATCGCGCTGCGAAATCGCTGGCGTCGACAGCAAGTGACGAGCGATCTGAAGGATGAGATACTGCCGAATAATATCATCATGATCGGCCCGACCGGAGTGGGAAAGACCGAAATCGCGCGGCGGTTGGCTGGATTGGCGAATGCTCCCTTTATCAAAGTAGAAGCATCGAAATTTACCGAAGTCGGATATGTCGGACGTGACGTTGAATCTATCGTCCGCGACCTGGTCGATATCGCAGTGAACATCGTCAAGGCTGAAGCTGCTAACAACGTACAGCCCGCGGCGGAACACGCGGCAACTGAGCGCATCCTCGACCTGCTCTTGCCGTTGCCTGAGATTGGCTCAAATGGCCCGCCAACTTTGGCTGATGGCGTATCATCCGTGCAGCATGCCCGGTCGGAATTGCGCGAAAAGCACGAACGCACCCGGGATAAAATCCGTTCAAAGCTGGAAAGCGGCATACTGGAAGATAAAACCGTCGAGATGGACGTTTCCGAAGACCGCTTCAGTATGATGCAGATCTTCAGCCCCATTGGCATGGAAGAGATGGGCTTGAACATCCAAGATCTCTTCGGCGGCATGATGCCCAAGAAACGGAAACGGCGCAAGACGACTATAACTGAAGCCCGCAAGATTCTGGTGCAGGAAGAGACCAATAAGCTCATCGATATGGATAAAGTGATTCAGGAGGCGGTCGATCGGACGGAAAACCTGGGGATTGTCTTTCTGGATGAAATAGATAAAATTGTCGGCGATGGAGGCGGCACGGGCCCAGACGTCAGCAGAGAAGGCGTGCAACGCGATATCCTGCCTGTAGTGGAAGGCACCAGCGTCGTGACGAAATACGGAATAGTAAAATCTGACCATATTCTTTTCGTCGCAGCGGGCGCATTTCATAGCACAAAACCTTCGGATCTGATCCCAGAACTGCAGGGGCGCTTTCCGATTCGAGTGGAATTAGACTCGCTGGGCAGCCGTGAGTTTGTGCGAATTCTGACGGAACCGCAGAATGCTCTGGTGAAGCAGTATACTGAGTTGGTGAAGGCGGAAGGCGTTGCTCTGAGCTTCAAGAAGGAGGCTATTAAGGAGATTGCTGCTATCGCCGATAAGGCAAACCGTAAAATGGAAAATATCGGCGCTCGACGACTCCACACGGTGATGACGACTCTCTTAGAGGATCTCCTGTTCGTACTGCCGAAGCCATCAATCAAAGAGGTGGTTATCGATAAAAAGGCAGTTCACGAGACACTGGACAAAGTGCTCGAGGATGAAGATCTTTCACGCTACATCCTATAGCGCATCGATAAAAAAAGCTGCCTTCCGGCAGCTTTTAATTTCTAACTGTTATTCTTTCGGCAGAAGCTGTTCTAAGACTTCCTTCATCTGCCAGAACATGTAGGGTTTTTCCATGAACCCATCGGCGCGTTCCTGCTGCATCTGCAGCTCTGCCTTGGTCAGCGCAACTCCACTGATCAGCACCACCGGAACCGGATGGTCGCTGGCCTTGATTTCATCCAGCAGTTCAACACCGGTCATCTGCGGCATGAAAATATCCGTGATGACTAAATCCGGCTTTTGTTCCAGAAACGCTGCTAAACCTTGTTTGCCGTCCTCCGCGTGAATAACCTCAAGATTCATCGATTCTAAATAATCGTGCAGTACTTTCCTGGTACTGTCCTCATCATCAACTACCAGAACTTTACGGCCCATCAAAACCCCCTTTATGTCGGGTAAAGTACGGTACGAGTGTGAATAAAGAGCGAAAAAGGATTCTCCTGGAACGGTTCTATTTTGAGTCGGTAAACGACGTTTACATGGTTCAGTTTAGATCACGTAATGTGACCCCTAGGGGACTCGAACCCCTGTTGCAGGGTCGAAAACCCTGAGTCCTAACCACTAGACGAAGGGGCCAGTTTTAATAAGTCCGACTAATATAATATCTTCTTCAGTTAATTTCAAGATATTTTTGGAATATGTCTTGTGAATACTTGTCTTGCTCATTATTTTATTTTATCCTGATTAACCTCCCAAGACCTCTTCGGCTGGATGCCTTCCCGCACTGCCATCCTACGCGGTAACAGACTCTGACTTCAATTGAAATAGTGTGTGAGTTTTTAGAATAACGCCAACGTCAGAAACTGATTGATCGTAAAACCTGATATTCATTATTTATGACTACCTCAACTTGTGATAAATAGCGCACTCATAAAGCATCAAAGAAAAGCGCCATGAAGCGGAAATTGATCTATCTACTGACCGTCATAAGCTTGTTTGCTAGGATGCGCTTCAGTGTCGATTGTGACGTTAGCAGTGACGATGGCGGTGCAGATTATGTCTTCAATCATAGTGGACTGTAAAAAACAATTATAAACTGGAGGAGTTCAATGACGTCGTTGAATAAAATTTCAGGGGGACTATTAATCGCCGCGCTGTCGGTTTTGCCCCTGGCTGGCATTAGCTGGAGTTATTCAGGCGGTCCGCCGGACGGCGCTGCCGGTAATCCACCTCAGAACATTAACTGTACTCAATGCCACAGCAGTTTCGCGGTTAACAGCGGAAATGGATCTTTGCAGATTCTGAACCTGCCTGCCGAATATGAACCGGGAACGGAGTATACGCTAACTATCAGCCTGTCCGATGCAGGGCAGTCAAGGTGGGGTTTCGAGATGACCGCGCTTAATGTGGCTGGGGCCACAGGTGGGTCGTTCATCGCGCCGGACGCTAACAGTCAGGTTTCTGCAGGACCTCCGCAATACATCAAGCAGACGTCCGCAGGGACATTTCAGGGGCAAGCTTTGGCAGAATGGGATATTACCTGGACCGCGCCTGCTGCTGGAACCGGCGCCGTCGATTTCTATCTCGCAGGGAATGCAGCAGATGGCAACTTCAGTACATCCGGGGATTATATTTATACGATTACCGCGGCTGTGCCTGAGGTATTGGGTGTGAATGATCCAGTGGCTGCAACACCATTATCCTCGACATTGGTGTCAGCTTATCCAAATCCGTTTAATCCTATCGTTGCATTGCATCTGAATCAACTCCCCGCCGGAGAGGTAAACCTGGAGGTGATCAACATCAATGGTCAGGTGTTACAGTCATTGCGTTTAAATTCGTTGGGGAGTAGTGACCTGAAGGTACCGATGGATTTATCGGCGATTCCCTCCGGGCACTATTTTGTGCGCACGGTTTACCCCGGCGGTATGACCGTGACTCCGATTGTGAAACTCAAGTAGTCAGCATTGGATATCCATAAAAAAGCCCGCTTCAGGCGGGCTTTTAGCATATTATTCATCGAGGTCATTTATCAGTTAAATTGAAAGTTTTCAGGACCGCGCCGTCATCTGCAATCAGATGCAGGATAACGTCATCACCGTCCACGTCAACGAGGCAGAGGTGGGTTAGAGGATAGAAATACTCAACGTTGTGCGCCCAGGGGGTTTCACTGTTTTGAGAGTAGAAAGGCGCGCCACCTCCACCTGTGACAACCTGCCACACTGGGTTTGTAAAAGATGGTGCGATGCTATCGTCAATCAACGTGAGGCTGAAATTGTGTTCGTGACCGCAAAATACGGCGCAGACATTATGATCAGAGAGAATCTTCCAGAAACAGTTGCGCATTGTCACCATTTCAGGAATCTTGCCGTCCCACCACATGGAATCCTTGACATGACCCCCATTGGGAAAAGCTGGTTCGTGCAAGTAGACGAAGAGCTGTTTTAAGCCTCTGTCACGAGCGTCCCGGAGATCTTTCACAAGCCAATCTAATTGCTCTGCCGTTATCCACCCATTCCGATAGCCGATTTTATCTTCCGTACCGGCGTTGCTGCTCTTTTTCATGTAATCGTTGTTTAGTGAAACCAGGTGAGCGCTGCCCCAGTCGAAGGAATATACGTTTTCTTTATAGGGAGAATGATCCGGTAATGCCGGTTCAGGGCCATTTTCAGGGTTGACAAAGTGAGCGGCAAACACGGATTCCCCGGCTTCTTTGCCGAGTCTGGGGATGAAGCCATCTTCCATTTTTTTACCGATGAACCGGCAAGGGAGGTCGTGGTTGCCGAGACCTTCATAGATGGGGATATAAGCGCCGACGGCGCCGGCGACCCGTTTAAAAGCTCGAAATTGCAGTGCGATTTCTGCTGGGTCGCTGATATAACCGGATACCAGATCTCCAGCGATGATAATGAAGTCTGCGTTTTGATGATACGCAATGCCAGTCAATTGTCTTAAAGCTAAAGTGTTGACATGTTCTGTAGAGCGATCCCCCTGACCTATGGTGGCACGCGTATCACTGAAGACAGCGAATCTGAACGCCTTGTCACTGCCGCTGGCGGGCGCTGTTCTAAAATGATAGGTGCGAGTTTTCAGGCTGCCGTAGCTGGTTTCCCAGGAAATGTGATAACTGTATTCGTGGTTCGGCTGCAGGTCGGAAACTATTATCTCATGGTGAGTATCTTGAATACTGAAGGGGATGGCTGCTTGCTCTGTGATAGTAAGCGCTCCTCTGACAGCGTGGTCGAAATCCCAGGAAAGTACCGCGCTCGTCGGAGTCACGATATCAACGAAGGGGCCTTCCTCGATCGCGGGAATTCTGAAGTAATTGCCCGCATCATCAATAACGAAGCCAAAGTTACGGTCAAAGGTGTGCAATTCATCACCGAAAAGGGAAAGCCGGTAGGGGATATTCTGCCACTTGACGTCTTTGATGAGGTTGATATCGACTCTTTTTCCCGTCAGTTCTTTAAGGTCAAAGCTGAATTCTAACTGATTCGGTTGAAGCGATTCCAGCTTGGCCGACCACCGATAAAACGGAATTGGCAATTCCGCGGCGTCGGGGATAACACCGAAAAACGCTTCTCCACCGTGACAGGTCTCTTTTGTTTCGACAGTAACTATCAATCGACCATCAGGAGCGATTTGAACTAAAGGTTCTCGACTGAGAAAAAGATTGGAGAAATACCTTTCCTGCGTATTCAGAGAGTGGGCTAACTGCGCTTGGAGAAGTATCAGGAGAGAAACACAGAAGAAACGATAGCTCTTTTTCATTCATCCTCCAGGGGAAGTAATATGGTGAATTGAGTTCCATCGCCTAATTGGCTTTCAACAGTGATGGTTCCGTTATGGCCTTCGACAATTCGTTTTACGATAGCCATGCCTAAGCCGGTTCCGTCTTTGCGTTGCGAGAAGAATTCTTTAAAGACCCGCGCTTTAGCTTCATTACCCATACCGATGCCATCGTCGATAAAATCGAGCCGGTAATAATCTCCTTCCTGATCGAAAATGATCGTAAAGGTTCCACCCTCCGACATGGCAGAAGAAGCGTTTGCCGCGATATTGAAAATGACGCTTTTAAACCGTTCGGGATCTATCAGAATCTTACCTTTATGTTTCAAATCTTTGACGAACGATATGCCGCTTTCTTCAAAATCCCTGTCCAACAGTTCAGTGCAGCTATCAAGCCAGTCCCGCGCGTCGACTAACTGCTTGTCGATTTGCTGTTCACCTTTTGAGAAATGCAGGATTTCGTTTACCATATTGACCAGACGGTGAACTTCGTCCGTGATTTTCTCAGCATAACGATGGCGTTTATCTTCAGACACTTTTCTTACGCCTAAGAGTTGAGCGTAACCGCTGATGCAGGTCATCGGTTTTTTCAGGTCGTGGATGATGCCGGATGCCAGTTTCCCCACCAGCGAAAGCCGTTCTCTGCGAAGCAGCTCCTCTTGTGCGGTTTCCAGATTCTGCAGGGCTTCAGTCAATATCAGGTTTTTTTCAATCATCTGTTCAACATAGTAGCTGTCGCTTTGGCGCTTACCCTGAGATAATATTTCGATGATCTTCGAGTGAATTTCAGGCGAATCTTCAATTAAGCGGTCAAAATCGGTACGGTGAATGACCAGAAAGTCAGTTACCTGCAGCGTTCTCACGGAAGCGGTGCGCGCCAAAGAATCAACCAAGGCCCGCTCCCCGAAGAAGTCGCCTGCTCGGCTGAAATTCGCTACAATCTCTCGCCCTTCCTTAGTCTCGACGGAGATCTCCACCTCACCCTGCTCAATTATATAGAAAGCATCAGGGTGATCGTCCTGCGTATAAACGTGGGTATCTTCATCTAATGAAATTTTGGATACCAGAGAACAGAGACGTTCCAATTCATCGATGCGTAAGGGATCGAGGAAATCGATGCGCCGCAAGGTTTCCAGGATATTACTGTGAGTTATTGTCGAAAATTCCATTCCAGGGTAGATGTTATCGAACCTCTTTAAAATAGTGCTTATCATGGCAGATTGCAACTTTATTTATCACCCTTTACACCGACAGCAGGTTCGTCTTTTTGAAGTGGGTAGAAACTGTTCTTTTTGAAAAATTCATTGAGTTTCATCTTTTAATTGGTTAAATTTATGCTGCAAAGAATTGCTGAAAGATAGATGATTATTAAGAGCTTACATAATTGGGATCTGGATTACAAACAGGCTATTGCGTTGCAGGAAGATTTAGCCAAAACTATCCGCATAGAAACTTTAATAATGGATAGAGTTCGTTTTATTGCTGGAGTCGACGTCAGCACACACCGCGGCAGTAAATATTTCTGGGCTTCCGTTGTAATATTAAATTTTCCAGAGCTGGAGTTGGTTGAAATCCAGTCCGCGCGGCGAGCAGGTTCTTTCCCCTATATACCGGGATTACTATCGTTCAGGGAATTACCCGTAATTCTCGATGCGTGCAAAAAATTGAATAACCGACCGGACCTGGTAATTTGCGATGGGCAAGGTCTTGCGCATCCCCGCTTTTTCGGATTAGCCTGTCATCTGGGGTTATGGTTGGATGTTCCCACGATGGGGTGTGCGAAGTCACGTTTGGTCGGTGAGGGAAATGAGCCCGCAAAAGAAAGCGGTAGTTTCAGCGGCTTGACTTTTAAGAACAGAAAGGTCGGCGCGCTGGTGCGGACGCGCACCAATGTAAAACCCGTTTTCGTTTCTCCCGGACATTTAACAGATGTGGAGTCCGCGATAGAGGTCATTCTGCATTGCAGCCGAGGAAGACGATTGCCGGAACCGACCCGCAGAGCACACATAGAAGTCAACCGCTGCCGCAAGAGCGAACTGAACAGCGTCACCTGAAGCGGAGGGAAAATATTTTATATTCGCACAGTCCGTTAAAAATTGATCGTATAAAAAAGCTTGACTTTTGAGATCTTTAATCGTATATTTAAAATTCAACTCTATCAGAATCATATCAATTCTCGTATAACAACCACTTATCCGAGCCATTGAAAGGAGGTAGCGCCCAGTATTCGGAATGGTACTTAAATTTAATGGCTTAAAATCAATCGACAAGACATGGAGGCAAAAGAAACATGCGTAAAACATTAGCTCTGGTTTTGATGCTTGCAATCGGTGCATCGTTTGCATTTGCGGCGCCGACTCTGCAACAAAAAGTAGGTGATCCTATCATCCTGCCGATGTTAGACACCTTTGATGACACTATCTACTATGACGACAATCAGCCCTGGTGGTGGTATGGTGGTCAGACCAACTTCAATCTGGCAACGAAATTCACCCCTCTGGCAGATTTCGAATTCCAGGCTTTCGGTCTGGCTTTCAACAGCGTTGGTAACGTCACCGTTACCCTGAATGCTGACGACAGTCCTCTCAATCAACCGGGAACCATCTTAGGTGGTCCGTGGGTTGTGAACATCCCTGTGGCAAATGTATGGACCCCAACCATCGTTGATACTTTGGGCGCGTATTTGTTTGAAGGCGGCGAGAATTTCTGGATTAATCTGAATTCAGCGGGTCCTCCCTGGGAAACGTTTGACATTTCACCGGTGAATCCTCCGCGTTCATTTCTGAAGTGGTCTACCTCGACAACCTATGCACCGAGTCCAGGTGACCATTTCATTCGTGCGGTCGGTGAGTACACCAGCGCCATCGTAGACATCGCATGCAATTCCGTCACGCATAACGGCAACTTCTTTGCCACTAACGGATCTTCGTTCGCGATTGCGGCTAATGTGAGTAATGAGAGCCCGTCTACACCGGCTACCGTCAACGTGGGCTGCCATATTTACACAGAAGTTGACGATGTAACCTACGTTCTGTTCGATTCACTGAATGTGCAGACCGTTATGTTAGCTCCAGGCGCTTCCACAACTATAACCTGGGCGGCTGACTACACCTTTAACGTTGACAATCGTTATCGTATCGATGCGATCGCCTACTACGGCGGTGATGTCAATCCTGACAACAACTCACAGTCCACCGAGACTCAGATTTACACTGCCCCGCCGCCGAACGTAGAATTGCGCTATGATGACACGCAGTACGATGGCGCAGCCTACACTTCGACTGTCGGCGATGCCTGGGGTATGATGTTTGATCCGCAGGCTGGCGGTTCCTACGATATCGCCTCGATCTCGGTTGCTGCCAATGCAGGAACTGGTGATTTAGCCGCGCGCATTCGTCTCCTCAATGACAATGCTGGTACGCCCGGAACAGTTCTCTGGGAAACCACTCAGATTATGTCCTTAGGTTGGAACGATTTCACGGTGGGTGTTTCTACCACCGGTCCTGTGTACTTGATGTACGTCTTTGAAAACGGCGCCAGCACTTCCGCGCTGTATATGGACGGTTATCCGAAGTCCGGGAATGCCTGGGATTATGATGCCTTAACCAGCACCTATACTCCCGCTCCGGGTTCTGAGGACTGGGCTATGCGTATCACGCTGGGCGAAGGTGCACCACCTCCGGCGTTCGTCGTTAATTTAACTTATGTCTCTGGTTCTCCAGTTCCCGCTGGCGGCGGCAACCTGAACTTCGACGTCTACATCCTGAATGATAGTGGTCAGTCTCAGGATTATGATGCCTGGCTGGCTTCTGAATATGAAGGCGGCGCACCCACAACATTGGTGATGCGTTCATTTGTCAACTACCAGGCTGGTTGGGCGATCAACCGTCCGGGTATGTTCTATCCGGTGCCCGGTGGTTGGGCTGCTGGTAACTATACTCTCAATGCCCGTGTGGGTTATGAACCCGGCACTGTCTGGAACGAAGATGGTTTTGCATGGATCAAGTCCGGCGTTTCCGATGGCACTCCTTTCCAGCCGTATGCAGTCGATGGCGCTCCGAATCCGTTCGACGTTATCGAAACCAACGGCATGGTAGTAGCCAGCGAATTCGCTCTGAACGGCGCTTATCCCAATCCGTTCAATCCGACCACTACCATCAACTACAGCTTGGCAAATGCTGAAGTCGTCAACTTAAGCGTCTTTGATATTTCCGGTCGTGAAGTAGCCACCCTGGTCAATGGCTATCGCAATGCCGGCGCCCATGACGTTGTCTTTGATGCTTCGCAGTTGGCTTCCGGTATTTATGTCACTAAACTGACCGCCGGCAGCAACGTTGTCACTGCAAAACTGGTTCTGTTGAAGTAATTACTTCAACAGAATAACAAGAGCGGGTCATTTAGATCCGCTCTTTTTTTTTGTATCCTTTTCACTTGCTTTTAGCAATTGACCTCTGGGTAATATTTTAATGCTATTCATTGACTTTCCACTTTTTTTTGTTTATATTTACAGTGCGATGCTGAGTACAGGCATCAGCGGTTGAATTTCTACCGTAAAACTTTGACGAGGATGTAAGCGAAACTTGAGAATGCTTTTGACTTATAGAAAGAGCGTGCTATGGATGCGAATATCAATCTCGAACCAACCCCGTCACCAGGAATCATAACTATGACACGGATGAGGTTCTACTATCTTGATGCAGGGGAACGCCGCCAGCTTGAAGATCTGGTGCAAGGGTTACTATCGAAGAGTTTCGAGGGGAATGTCTTCGCTGAGATCAAGACGCTCTTGCCGATTATCAAATGGGATCAGGTCTCCTTACGCAAACATGTAGAAGGCATGTTTTACGTATCTGAAAGACTCTGGACGGTTGCCCTGGAAACTGGCAAAGCGAAATTCGGCGGTGAATTCAATCGGATAAATCTGCTGCGAATCACGAAGATCAAGTCGATGAGCTATTACAGCTATATGACAGGGTCACGCGATCCCGTGAATATCATGATGACTCGAGATGACGTATTGCAAGATCCGGCGATTTCGATGATTAAGATGAAGGATGACATCTCAGCGTTGCTGCAATTCGTCTACGACTCCCCGCAATTCGATCAAACCGTGACAGATCAGGCATAGCCTGAAGGCTTGTTGTTTGTAATGCCATCCATTATAGATATGTTTCGACCGCATCAAACTCTGATGCGGTCGCTTCTTTTAAGGCGATTGGTTAAGTTCAGATCTGAAGATTCTAGCGAGTTCACATTCCCAGAAAATCCTTTGCCATTGATATGACGATTTTGTATATTAGTGGTCTATTGGAGAATGCAGATTAACGGATGGGTATCGTGAGACGATTAGCTTTAGCGGTTCTTGCAGTCATCATCGCGGCAATACTATTCAGTTGCAGCAAGCACACTGAACATGTGGCTGACAGCATTCCGGGAACCACTGTGGACCGGATTGATAATCTGGCAATAGTGGCGCTGAGTGTGCCGCGTTTTGCGGACCTATCTGCAGAAGAGCGCTTAGCTTGTTACTATCTAAATGAAGCGATAAAAGCTGGCAGAACAATTACTTACGGACAGATCCATCGACGGCACAATGATATCATGCCGTTTCTGGAAGAGATCGCCTTAGGTTTGGATTACGGCGCTCCGCAAGAAACGGTCGAATCATACTGGAGATATGTCAAGAGGATCTGGCTGAATAATGGTTTTTACGATCTAAAAACTCTGGAGAAAATCAAGCCGACCTTCAAGGCGCATGATATGACCACTATCATGTTCGTTGCGCTGTCGAATCTGGGAGGCCGCATCGGCGACGTTACCACCATTAATTATAAGAAGTCATGGCTGCGCGATTCACTGTTCAGCCCGTTTGCTGAGAGTCAGTTGATCTGGAGGAATTCGCGCGGCCAACTGGATTATAAAAGCTTCCCCGTTCCTAACTTCTACCAGGGATTGACAATAGCTGAAGCCAGAGATTTTAAAGCTGAACATCCGTATAATTCTCTTCTTTTAAAGGATAATGACCGTAATGTGGAGTGGGTCTACCGGGTGGGCAATGAAAAGATTGCGCGGGGACCTTATGCTGAGCAGTTGGATAAGATCATCGAAAACCTTGAAAAAGCAAGACCCTATCTATCCAGGAGTCAAGTATCAGCAGTAGATCTGTTAAGCGAACATTTTATTACGGGCGACTGGGACAAGTTTATCGCTGCGCAGCAGATTCTTGCATCTGAAAATTCTCCACTGGAATTCATCACCGGGTTCAGTGACATGCGCTTCGATCCGCTGCAAACCAAAGGACTGTGGGCCGGGATTTTAGGAGTTACCGATCATGCCGCAGGAAAGCAGTTCGAAGATTTGCACCAGGCAGCGCTGACTCCGATCGATTTTCCGGGGGTTGCGTCACAACAGATTTCAATAGATCTACCGGTCAAAACGATTGAACTGATCGACAGCTATGGGCCTGTTGCGCCGCGCTGCCCGGATTATTACGTCCATTCGCCCGGCGGCGGTGAGCCACTCCAGGTTTTTGTCTTCACCAACGTCATTCGCAGCCGTGTAGATGCTGAACAGCAGTGGCTGGGAAACTGGATCAGGCAAACTGATTCTGATAATGCCGTCGTAGAAGATCTTTCTGAAGCGTTTATTCAAGAAGCATTTTTCAGGGTGTTATTCGGAAATGCGGCGCTTGAAGCAGCAAATCCCTTCAGAATGCAGCAATCTACAGTAGAATCAGCGGGCATTCAGATGCGTCATCTAACTGCTGAGTTAGCCTTATTATGGCGGCAATTAGACACTGAAACGCGAGTTAGCGAGACTGGAAATCCACTCAATCAGCAGGATTATTTGTCACATGTTTTCAGGCGAATGATCATCAGCCTGATCCCCTCTGACACCGGCTTTGATCTGCGCCAGGGTTCTTACCGGATCATGGGGCATTACCTGCTGGAAAACAATCTGTTGCAGATAGACGATTCTAAGGGTGGTGTTGCTTTCACAATGAGTGACATCAGCGCCATCAGGCAAGCGTTACAGGATTTGGCTCACCTCAGCGAAAAATTATCAAATTCGACTGGAGCCCAACGCTTGACGTTTTTAAAGCAGTATTGCAGCGCTCTGGCTGCGCTGGAACCGTTCAATTCTGCTGATTCAATGAGACCAGTCAATCCCGTTACCGAAATCGCCTTCATGCTGCCTGAAGTTCATGCCGACTATAATGGCATGGGTGGCATTGAGGATGTTTCACTGCATTATTCTGCAGGATTCGCTCAGGCGATGCTTGCCTTGGGCGGCTGGCCGGAAGAAGATTATAAAGATTTAAGCATACCGACAGGAGTCGAACATTGATTATCACGACAACTCCGACCATTGAGGGGAAGCCGGTCCGTCAGTATTTGGGGATCGTTACCGGCGAAGCCATCATGGGCGCAAACATTTTCAAAGACATCTTCGCCAGCATTCGCGACGTGGTGGGTGGGCGGTCAGCCGCTTACGAACAGGAGCTGATCCGCGCCAAGGATATTGCCTTAAACGAGATTCAGGAACGAGCTGCTATATTGGGCGCTGACGCCGTTATCGGCGTTGATCTCGATTATGAAGTTATGGGCCAAAACGGATCCATGTTGATGGTATCCGCCTCGGGAACTGCAGTAAAACTGTCCTAAACGGAATTTCGTTGTGTTAGAACTCCGAGACTTGATAAAGCCAGAACATATTTTCCTGGATCTGGAAAGTAACGACCGCTTTGACGTCATTCACCAGATTGTGAGCCGCATGACAGGGCTTGATCCGGCGATCGACCTGGTACAATTCGAGGCTGAAGTCACCAAGCGGGAACGTGAAATCCCTACTGGTCTGCAGATGGGAGCGGCGCTTCCGCATGCCAGATCGAAAGGGATTCCAGAGGTTATTATGGCTTTTGCGCGCTTGCAAGAGGGGGTAGATTTCGGAGCTCAAACCGAAGAAACGGCAAGGTTGGTGTTCCTGTTCGGCGTCCCCAGCGATGCGATCAACGAGTATTTAAAGCTGGTTGCTAAACTCTGCCGACTTTTACGTGAAAAGACTTTTCGCAGTAAACTGCTGAGCGCAGAGAACGCTGAAGAGGTCATTGCCATTTTCCAGAAAACATGACGATTCCCCCTGAATAGTAATGAAATAGCCATAATCTGCCACCTTCCTTCTGCAAAGGTGGATATGCTTACCGTTTCACACTTTTTTGTTGACTTCAATCATACCTGCCCTTATATTCATTTCAGGTAACGGGTACACCAGAAAATGTCACGCAGCGTATTTAAGCAAATAGCTGAGCTTACAACTGAGCAGATTTTACCCGATGCACTCGAAATAGACACTCTTTCCATCGGAGAAATTCTGCAGTTAATGTCAACTGAAGACACCAAAGTGGCGCCTGCGGTTCATGCCGTATTGCCGCAGATTGAAGCTGCTGTGGAAAAGGTGGTCGCCTCTTTTCAGGCAGGCGGCAGGCTCATTTACATCGGCGCTGGCACGTCCGGACGCTTGGGGATTGTCGATGCTTCAGAATGCCCCCCGACTTTTGGAACGGATCCAGAACAGGTTACAGGGATCATTGCCGGAGGCCGCGATACCGTCTTTCTATCCAAAGAGGGTATCGAAGACGATGCCGAGCAAGGCGGCAGGGACCTTCTTGATGCTGGCTTGACGCCGCAGGATACTGTGGTTGGTATTGCATCGTCCAGTCGCACACCCTATGTGCTTGGAGCATTAAAATATGCTAAAAGGTCAGGCGCAGCGACTGTGTTCCTGATGTGTAATCCACCGGCTGAGGCGTCTGCTGCGCTTAACCAGGCCGACGTCATCATTGCGCCGATGGTGGGACCAGAGGTAATCATGGGATCGACCCGTCTCAAAGCAGGGACTGCAACCAAGATGATCCTCAATATGATCACCACAACCGCTTTTATTCGCTGCGGTAAGGTCTACCAGGGGATGATGGTTGATTTAAAGGCCTGGTCAGAGAAACTGACGGCGCGCAGCCGCCGCGTGATTATGCTGGCCGCTGATCTGGATTACGACCAGGCAGGCAGTTACCTCGAAAAAGCCGGCGGCAGCGTGAAAACGGCCATCGTCATGGCGCTTTGCGGTGTGCCGCGCGACACCGCAGAAGAGTTGTTGAAGCGCCACGGCGGTTTTATCAGGCAAGTTGTCAAAACACAGAAAAAATAGGGAGGCTGCAGGAGAGTTCGCTATCGGTTATTAGAATCCAACAGACAGAATTCTGTTGTATGAATTGTATGGACTGAGGACGTGCTCTCGACGGACGTCTGAAGTGAATTGATAGATTGGGAGAAGCCAAATGGAACTCGAACTCCTGCACCGACGCATTTTAGACAGCTCCCTGATGGAGATCCTGGTTCTGGACAAGGACCTGAATGTCATGGAAGCCAATGCGACTCTGCTCCAAGTAACCGGTAAATCAAGCGAGGAGCTTCTGGGTCAGCCTGTGGAGGTTGTCTGGGAGGTCCGAAGCATTGAAAAAGTAAAAGAAGATCTCACCCGCGATCGCACTTTCCAGGGTGAAGTGGTCGAGTTGTCACTGGGAGGCGATCCTCGGGCAGTTCATTATACGATCACACCGTTCAGAAATGATATCGGACAGGTAGCTGGTTTCTCCGGATTTGGCCGCCCCATCACAGACACTGATCATTTCGAAAGGGAATTAAGACAACAGTTAGAGGAGTTGAGGAAGACACAGGGTGCGGCCATGGTCGGCCTGGCGAAATTGGCTGAAACCCGCGATCCCGAAACCGGCCAGCATTTAGAGCGGATGAGGAACTATACTCGCCTGATGAGCGAAGAGCTCTCTACTCTGCCAGAATACCGCCTCTACATTACAGACGATTACATCCATGACATCTACAATTCGAGCCCGCTGCACGATATTGGGAAAGTTGGCATCCCGGATGCAATCCTGCTGAAACCGGGGCGTTTAACGCCTCAGGAATTTGAAATCATGAAAAAACATGCGCCCATTGGAGGCGACGCTTTGCGGGCTGCAGATCATGATTTGGATGGCGAATCTTTTTTAACATTAGGAAAAGAGATCGCTTATCACCACCACGAGAAATGGGACGGCACCGGTTATCCAGATGGCCTGCAGGGGATGGACATCCCGCTGTCGGCGCGCATCGTTGCCTTGGCGGATGTTTATGATGCTCTAACATCGAAGCGTGTGTATAAGGAGGCGATAGCCCACGATCAGGCGCGGGCGATCATCATCGACAGCGCTGGATCACATTTTGCTGAAGACGTGGTGCGTGCTTTCCTGAAACGTGAGAACGATTTCTTGAAGATTAAAGATGAATTCCGCGATTAAAGGCAAAAGAAAAATATCTTTGAAATTACCGGGGACGGAGGAACAGCTCTGTCCCTTTTACGTTTAAAAAGTATAGGAATGTCAACTTTTGCTTTAACAATTATTAAAGCAGAGGCATCAGTGCGTGAGGTTGTCCGTTTTTTAATATGAAATTAATGAATAGAAATTGACCATCGGAGTGATCCGCAAATCTGAGGGGATATGCATAGATTCTATTGTTTTTTCCTGATACTGATACTACCCTTGATTTCGAGCTTTGCTCAGACGCCTGCTCAGCGAGTTGAGATTCAGAGCTTGATCGATCAACCGACCGCGGGCTCTTTGGAAAAGGGAGAATACGGATTCGACGTGCGGTTCTTTCCGCAGGGCGGTACACTGGTCGGTCTGCAAGCCGGCATGTTCAGCCGTTTTATGATTGGAGTCTCCTACGGTGGAGTCAACATTATCGGAAACGGTCAACCTGAATGGAATGAACTGCCGGGAGTGCTCGTCAAATATAGGGTGTTCGAGGAGTCGGATTTCCCTGCTCTGTCGATCGGATTTGACAGCCAGGGATATGGAATGTATTACGATTTCGCTGATCGCTATGAATTCAAAGCAAAGGGGTTGTTCGCCGTTATCAGTAAGAACTACTCCATGGGATACCTGGGATTTTTAGGCATTCATGGCGGCGTTAATTATAATACCTTTGAAAATGATGACGACCGCAACGTAACTGGATTTATGGGACTGGATAAAAGTATCAACGATCAGATCTCAGTGCTGGCAGAATACAGTCTCGGTTTTGACGATGATGCAGCTGGCGCCCTGGGACGAGATCGCGGCTATCTGAATGCTGGTGTGCGATGGGTGTTTGCCGGCCAGCTTGGCGTGGAATTCAACTTTAAGGATATCCTCGAAAATCGCAAGGATATCAATGCAATATCAAGGGAATTGCGTCTGACGTATGTTGAAACTTTTTAACCTGATGAGGTGATCATGCAGTTTCGATCCCTCCCGCAGTATGCCGCCAATCTGGCCGTGCTGCTGGTGATGGCCATTTTCATGGCAGGATGCTACACCATGTTTCAGCATCCACAACTGACACATGAAGAGCGGGCAGTGGCTGAAGAAGCAGAGACAACTGGCTACTCCTGCACTCTGTGTCATAACAATGATTACGACCACAGCAGGATGTATCCTCATAATAGCTGGGGATTCGGTTCCTGGGGCATTCGCAGTTATCCGTACGGTTACTCCAGTTACGGCTACTCTGGATATGGCGGTTATTACGGCTGGCAGCGCTACTACTATGATCCCTGGTGGTATGGTTACAGTTACAATCCGTACCCCTACTACTATCCACCCGGTGGTGGAGGATCCGGCGGAACTGGTTCCGGGATGTCAGCGACGCCTGAACGTCCGGAAACGAGACGCGGCTGGAACGGTTCCCCCAACAACGCGCCACCCCCGCCGCCGCCTGTCTATACAGGGGGATCGACGTCGGGTGGAGGCGGATCTTCTGGTGATGGCAGCTCTTCCGGCGGATCAAGCGGAGACAGCAATTCCGATGATAGTGGCCGCGATGGTGGCCGCCGCGGGTCAGGGAGATAATCATAGTGGAGGCTGGGATGAAATTGCGAAGGATATTGTTGCTCATCTGCCTCGTGCCGTTATTGGCGGCCAACGTTTCTGCGGCTGACGTGGATGATTTTCTGTACAGCGAAGTCGTATTTCTACGCGGCATAGAGCTGGGCGCTGGTGGCCGGGCGCTGGCGCTGGGAGGCGCCTACCGCGCATTATCAGATGATTTGTCGGCTCTGTACTGGAATCCGGCAGGTCTTGCCTCTGTGAGGCGCATCGAAATGTCATTGGGATTGTCTCAAGCAACCACCATGGATGACGCCACTCTTCAGAATGAGACAATATCGAACCAACTCTCTCGCACGAGACTGAACGAGCTGGGGATCGTTTTCCCATTTCCAACTTATCGCGGCAGCCTGGTATTCGCAGTAGGGTATCATCAGGTGCAGAGTTTCGACGCTTTCGGGACGTTTGTTGATACTGGATCTGAACCGGAATTTGAAGGCGACGAATTGGAGTCCGGAAGTTTGGGATTATGGTCGCTGGGAATGGCC
The DNA here is from genome assembly GCA_018812585.1 of bacterium. Taxonomy (GTDB): domain Bacteria; phylum Electryoneota; class B3-LCP; order B3-LCP; family B3-LCP; genus JAHJDJ01. The sequence continues at coordinate 6,286 of JAHJDJ010000245.1, read as the reverse complement.
ATTGACATTTCCCCTGCTGTTTCAGTGGGTCTGTCTCTACGTTACTGGAGTGGATTCAACGACTATTCCTATGCCGAAGAGCTGAACTGGGAAACAAATGATTGGTATACTTACAAACAATCGCTTGATCTGGATCTGTCAGGCTTTAATGCTATTACAGGTATCGTTGCCCGACCCTATAACTGGCTGCGTATCGGAGCCAGTCTGGAAACGCCACTGCGGTTGAAAATCAAGGAGAACTGGAGTAGTGCCGAAGATGCAAATGACCTCGATTATTACTCCGCTTCAGGTTCCTATGAATATAAATTAGGTCGATCTTTCAGAGGCGGCCTGGGAGCTGCGGTTCTATTAGGTCCAGTGATTATTTCCTCTGACATCGTGGTGACGGACTGGAGCCAGACAGCTTTCCGCAGCGATCCGTCTTTTACGGCCTATACCAAGGAAGAAGCCAACCTGGAGATCACCCGGCGGCTTCATCCAACGATAGATCTACACTTCGGAACGGAAGTGTGGATACCAAAATCCCCGATTCGGTTGCAGGCGGGGTATGCGAGGTATCCATCACCGTTTGAAGATGATGAACTGATTACAGACAAAAATGTCTTCAGTGGAGGCATTAACGTTCTGCTGGACCAGGCGCTGCTGGTGCAATCCACTGTCTCCTGGACCAGTTGGGAACGATCTTTATATGGATGGGCAGAAGATTTACAGATGTCTCATCTGCTCATCACATTAGCATACCGATTTTAACTTTCGTGGGAGGCTTCCAGTTACTGATTGCTAACAATTTGTGAGGGCTGGCGCATAGTTCACTGGGGATCGATTTCAAGGTGCGCCTGCTACGTCTCGCAATCAGCTTGTCACGCTGATACTTATCTTTAGTTATACCAGCGTATCAGTGAACTGGAGGCAATTCATGGGAGCCAGGGAAATCTCACCTCAGAATATACTGAGAACGTCGTTAGTTTCCGGTTTTATTTTCTCTGCACTCTTCTGGGTTCTTGACTCAGTCTTGGATGCAGTGTTCTTCTACAATACCGACCTGATAGAACAAATCCTCTCACCATCGCTGCAAGATCTTTGGAACAGAATCGTCGTCAGCTCCTTCGTTTTTGTCCTCTTCATCGTCCACGGCATAACCTACCGGAATCGCATCGTTTTTGAAGCCGAAGCCAAGCACGAACGGGAAAAAGCCAGGACATACCTGAACATAGCAAATGTCCTCTTCGTAGTGCTGGATCTCCGCGGGAAAACTATCTATGTCAATAAAACAGGCAGTGACTGGTTAGGATACAATCAATCTGAACTGCAAGACCTCAATTGGTTCGAAAAGTTTGTCATTGAAGAAGATCGTGGAAAGGCTCAGAAAGATTTTTTCCGATTAGTGAACGGTGAAATCTCTTCTCTGCCGAGCAGTGAGCGTGCTATCAGAACGAAATTGGGTAACGAGCGAATCATCGTCTGGAATGTTTCCACGATAAAGGATGACGCGGATAAAGTCAATCGTGTGATTCTGTCAGGTCAAGACATTACTGAGCGGCGGCTGGCGGAGAAAGATCGTGAAAGCGTGGCGCGTTTTCCCACTGAAAATCCTGCTCCCATATTCCGCATCCAAGCGAATGGAAAGATTCTTTTTGCTAATCCATCTGCTAAAGCATTTCTCGATAGCTGGGAGGTCAAGGTAGGTGACAATGTGCCCCTGATAATTCACGGCATTATTGATGAAGTGTTGGAGTCCGACGCCATCCAGAAGCATGAATATGAAATTGACGAAGATTGTTACCTATTTACCTATGTTCCCTTCAAGAATGAGGGATATGTCAATATTTATGGCACTAATATTACAGATCTGAAAGCGATTGAAACTGAATTGAAAATGTCGGAAGAACGCTTCCGGTCAATTTTCGACAATGCAGTTGTCGGTATCTACCGCACGACGCCAGATGGGAAGATCCTCGATCTAAATCCCCAGCTCGTAAAAATGCTGGGCTACGATTCAATTGGTGAGATCAAAATAGGTCGCCTGAGTGAAAATCACTTTACCAAAGCTACACCTCGAAGCAGGTTCATAGAACTGATCGAAAAAGAGGGCAAGGTTGTCGGCTTAGAATCTGAATGGTGCCGCAAGGATGGGTCGATCCTCGTTGTCCGCGAAAATTCCATTGCAGTGCGCGATGATAACGATAACACTCTCTATTATGAAGGCACAGTCGAAGATATTACCGAAAGCCGCCGCGCCGAAGTCGTTCAAAATATCATCTACCAGATTGCTCAATCGACTAATACGACTATCTTACTGGAAGATCTCCTGGAAGCAATTCATACACAGTTAAGTGAATTAATCGATACGACAAACTTCTTTGTCGCGCTGTACGATGAAGTTTCAGAAATTTACACATTCCCATACGCAGTCGATGAAATTGAGACGGAAGAGGATTTCAAACCTCAAAAGCTGGAAGGAAGCCTAACAGATCTTGTGCGCCGTAATGGTGAACCCGTACGTATAAAACTCGCCAAGCACGATGAATTGGAAACCAGCGGGGATATCTCATTTTATGGTCCACAATCTAAAATCTGGATGGGCGTCCCGCTGAAAACATCAAACGGGACTATTGGTGTCGTGACTGTGCAGAGCTACCATGATGAAAACGCGTTCACCGATGCTGATCTCGAGGTTTTGATGTATGTCTCAGAGAATATCGCGCAAGCCATTGAAAGGAAACGCGCTGAAGGTCAGATCAAGTGGCAGAAGAACGTCTTAGACGCCACCAACAAACTATTGCTGGAGACTCTGAAGTGTGAAACTGAAGAGGAAATAGCGATAACCTGCTTGACAAAAGCTCAGGAACTAACTAACAGTCAAATTGGGTTTATCGGTGAGATTAACGCACAGGGAACCTTCGATCTTATCGCCATGAGCGATCTGGGTTGGGAAAATTGCCGCATGGAGCGGACTAATGACGTCAAACTCCACAAGAATATGGAAATTCGCGGCTTATGGAGCAAAGCTATTAAATCTGATAGTACTCAGATAGTCAATCTTCCGAAGAAAGACCCAGATCGGGTTGGTTTACCGAAAGGACACTCTTCCATCGAGACTCTAATTTCCGTACCACTTAAGCGTTCAGATAATACTATCGGCGTCATAGTTTTAGCTAACAAAAAAGAGGGCTATGATCAAGATGACCAGAAGGCGCTCGAATCGCTGTCAGTTTCTTTGGTTGAAGCTTTAATTCGTAAGCGAAGCGAAGATGAATTGCTTTTAGAAAAGACATATCTGCAGCAGCTATTCGAATCTTCTCCAGAAGCGATTGCTCTGGTGGATAACGACGGTAAAATCCTGCGTATTAATGGTGAGTTTACGAGGCTCTTCGGGCACACCTTCGAAGACGCTAAGGGTCATTCTATAGATGATTTTTTAGCGCCAGATGATCTCCGCGCGGAAGCGGCTGAATTAACCAGAAATGTCATTGCCGGTGAAGGTGTTGCTCTGGAATCTGTGCGAAAACGAAAAGATGGAAGCTTGGTCGATGTGTCGATTTTAGGGACTCCGATTATCATCGGGGAAGGTCAAGTCGCCGTGTATGCTATCTATCGTGATATCACCGAGCGGAAGCGCGCTCAGGCGGCATTGATCTTGGAACGGCAGCAATTGTTATCAATCTTCGATAGTATTGATGAGATAGTTTATGTCTGCGATCCCTACTCCTATGAGTTATTGTATATCAACGAAGCCGGCCGGAAGCAACTGGTATTATCTGATGGCGAGACCTGCTATAAAGCGTTGCATGATCAGGATGAACCCTGCTCAGACTGTGAAAACGAATTAATACTCTCTGGTAAAGAGAGAGGCGGAATTTCAAGGGAATATTATAACGGATCCAAACAAAAATGGTTCCGCTGCATGACTAAAGCGATCAGTTGGCCTGACCGGGAGCACAGGGTTAGATACGAAATGGCTATCGACGTTACCGATCGCAAAGAGAACGAGAAAACGAGGGAGTCAATTCTTCGCATCAATCAACATTTGTTAAGCGAATTGGATATCAATCGCGCCCTGCAGGGACTCAGCCGGGAACTGCGACACAGTGTTCAGCATGACGTCCTTGCCATTGCCCAGATCAATAAGGAGCACGATCAGATCGAAGTTATTTATTCAAAGAACGATCAGAGTGAAACCCTGAAAGCAATTTCAACCATCAAAGGCTACAAGGGGAAATTCTCTTCTTCACTGACCGAGAAAATACTCGGAGGACGGAAAAAAGCTACGCTAACCAAGATCCCAGCCAAGGGAAATGGAGAATTGCAAAAGCTGCGTGAAATCGGAATGAGTTCGTATTTAGCAGTGCCGTTAGTGAATGCTGGTGTTACCCTTGGAATGCTTTATGTGGCAAGCTCGACTACGACCAACTACAATGGGAAGCACAATCAGATATTGGAGCAGATTAAATCACAGTTAGTGCTCTGGTTGCAGCACCATAGATTGATTGAGAAACTTTCTGACTCAGAAGCCAAGTACCGCACTCTCTTCAACAACTCGAATGATGTGATTTACATCCTTCAGGGGAAGAAATTTGTGTTTGTCAACCGTAAGTTTGAAGAATTGCTTGAGTACACCTTAGAAGAGGTCAATCATTCCGATTTCGATTTTCTCCAGACAGTGGCGCCGGAATCCAGAGCGATGATCGCGGAACGTTCCCGAAGAGCTGCTATAGGCGATAAGTTAGACACCAATTATGAATTCAAAGGAATCTCCAAATCAGGTAAGATCTATGACTTTGACGTCAGCGTCAGCTATGTAACTTACAACGGCGAACCGGCTGTTCAGGGTATTCTTCGCGACATATCTGAAAAGAAGCAGTTCGCGGACAAAGAGAAGGAGATGCAGTTGGAGTTGATGCAGAACTCTAAACTGGCGTCGATCGGGATGCTGGCGGCTGGTGTTGCGCACAATTTGAACGTGCCTTTGCAGGGAATACAAAGTTTAATCGAACTACTGAAGATGACCCGGGATGATATTCCTTATCTGGATGATATGCTGGGACAAGTCCGCAGGATCAGTGAGATCATCAAAAATATGCTTTACAAGAGTAGACAAGAACAGGATCAGAAGCGCCAGGAGATCGATTTGAACAAATTGTTATCTGAAGAGCTGAAGTTCCTGGACGCAGATCTGAGGTTTAAGCATGAGGTGGAGAAAGAGTTCCAGTTTGATGAGAATCTGCCCAAGATTACAGGAATTTACAGCGACTTTTCACAGAGTCTCTTGAACATCATCAAGAACGCCATCGACGCCATGTACGACGCAGGCGAAAAACGTCTGATTATACGCACGATGGCAATGCCGGATCACCAAATTTTAATCGAAGTTGAAGATACCGGTTACGGTATCCCTGAAGATAAGCGTGAGCTGATTTTCAACCCCTTCTTCACCACGAAACCGACGGCGGGTGACCGGGAGGATGACGAACCTACTGGAACAGGTTTAGGGTTGTCTTCTTCTTTTCAGTTACTAAGGAAATATGACGCTCGGATCGACGTCGATTCCGAAGTCGGCGTGGGGACAACTTTCAGAATATATCTGAATACAAACGGTAATAAATCGATTGAAGAAATCATCGATTTCGAAGCAGAGGATCTCTGCGAAGAAATGCCGTGTGAAAATTAACCCTTTCTTGGCTTTCAGATTTTTAAAAATAATAATTCAGCGGGCGGTTCGTTAAAAAATAACTTGCTTGCCCGTAACATAATTTGTTATATTCTCTATAGGTAGAATATACTGATGCAAATATGAAACCCTTCGAACCAAGATGTCTGCCTGCTGCCGTAGGCAGCTTTCCACATTTACACCCTTACGACGTCGTGGATTTAATCCTGCGGGAGCTGCCGGAGATCCCGTTATGGCCGCAACTGCCCAATACCGATTATCTGGAATCGATGTATATCCAGTATTCCTATGGCATGCCGTTCCTGCAGTTGGATGCTGAAAAACGCCGGGTGCACATGCATATTGCCGGCGATATATACGGTGATTTGGAGAAATTTTATACCAAAGTGCTGGAAGAGGATTTACCCTATTTCGGCATCCCCCCTCATCATGCACGGGGCTTTGAAGCGTTTGTGGATGTTTTATGGCGGGCGAAACCCAAAAGTGTTAAGTGGGTTAAGGGACAAATTACCGGACCTGTCAGTTTTGGTTTGATGATTACCGATCAGAAGAAGCGCGCCATTCTTTACAACGAGGAAGTCTTCGATACGGTCGTAAAAACGTTGACTTTAAAAGCTC
>JAHJDJ010000244.1 GCA_018812585.1 bacterium | reverse complement strand
TAACTAAACAGCAAAACAGTCCGAAAGACTTTGACGACGTACAGATAGCACCATAAATGATGGTGGATGGCACAGCTGCATTGTAAAAATAGAAGCGTACTATTTCCGAGTACTGTGGATTCGGCGCAGTGATATAAACCGAATCTAAAGGTGTGCCTTCAATTAACAAGACACCATACACATCCAGCTGATTATAATCGAGGAACTCGACCGTCACTCCAGCTTCAATGATCAATGTATCTCCCAGTTGTACCGAAACGTCATCTCCGATAATATAGGGACTATTCTCCAGGCTCCAGACACCTGAAATCGGACCGCCATAAGGACCGTTCCCATCCCAATAATGAGCCCCCATGTCGGCTATGGTACTGTCTGGATCAAAGGGCGATGCCGGATTGCCTGCATCGATACATCTGGAGCCCGATGTCAGATAACATTCCTGCGTCATCAGTGGATCACCAGTTAGATTACCTGTCCCGCCAAATAAATATGGAATCATGGAGTAGTCGATCTGCATGTTGGGCGATGAAGGTGGATCAGTGATGTAATCAGCCTGATACAGAACACTGTTGTTCATGATAACGGTCGATGCATCATCGATCAGATGAAATCCTCCAATATCATGATTAATGTGTTCTTTGAAGCAGATGCTGTTATGATCCAATACTGCAGCCGAACCACCCGCCAGTGCAAATATCCCGCATGGTTCTCCGGTCGTTGATTCATATTGCCGGATGACGGTCCGTGTGATATATAGCTCTGACGCATCTAAATAAAAAGCAATACCAGTATTCCCCTGATACAAAATTTTGGGATGGATGATTTCACAAGAATCAACTAATACGCGAGAATTATCGAGATATAAGGCGCCTCCAATGTCACGGGCGGCACAGTGCTGAAAATCAGTTCGTTCAATGATGAGCTGCGGACAATTTAGCGCGTAAATCCCTCCACCAGCGGTAGTCTCATAATTGCTTGAAACGTTGTAGACGTACCCAATGAAACAATCTCTTATCGTCACTTCGGGACAGTCTTCCAGATAGATGGCGCCTCCTTCCAAAGCTGCGACGTTACTATAACCATAGTTTGTTCCCGGAACATAACAATTCTTAATACTTAATGCCGAATTCGATGCGTAAATTGATCCCCCTTTGTAATCCGTCACAGGTGATCCCTGTGTCGATTGCAGCTTGACATAATTCAGAACGTTTTCACCGTCTGCATCGATGAAATTCAGACCATCCCAACTACCGTAGGAATTTCTAAGGCGTATGGTATCGCCTTCAGTGCCTAAAGCCTGCAGGTTACCTTCTATCCTGAATACGACCTCTTCATCGAAATTGACAATTACTCCCGGTTCAATAATTAATTGTTGACCATCTTCCACTATAAGATTCTGGTCGAACGTATAGGGTGAACTTTCAGCAGTCCATACGCCTGATACAGGCAAATACTCCTCCGATTGTGTAATAATGGGTACCGAGGCCGTATCACCTGCTATAAACGCAGTGGAGGACACGAAGAGATCCCCATCGACCGCGAATCCAGGGTGGGTGAACGTCAGGGAACAGATAGCTACTTCATAGGGTGAGAGAATACCTGAATAGGGATGTAAAAGAGCAGTGAAATAATCTGGTTCATTTGTATAGCACGAGTCCACGAAAACCAGGCTTTCTGTGAGATTCGCAAAGCTGAAAGGTAAGGTTACAGATTCTCCGGGATATAACCTGGGCATTTGAATCTTCGTTGGGAAGGGAATAAAAATACAATCACCGCTGAGACCCATATCGGCTCGTGTGCCATCCTGATCGGTCCAGAATCCTCTCGGGTTGCCGGCATTGATGCAGGGGGAACTAGCCTGCACAGTAAAATCCCCACCAGATGGATTGACGAAGAGTGGATCTATGCTGATGTTACCCTCTCCGGGTTGAATAACTGGTAAATCACAATACTGTATAGTGATTAACTCAGTATCTGTGGCGATAGAGTCTTCTTCCCAAATAATGGAATTTTCTACATTGAAAGGATGTAGGTAGGATCCTGCCCCGAATAATGGAAATCCGACAGATGTTGTGTTGTAGAAGACTGAATTCGTGATAGTCCCATTCCCAAACCAGATTGCACCTTCCGATTCATTGTTGTAAAAGAGGCATTGTTGCATCACAGATATATCGGAATCTGGATGCAAATATATTAGGTTTTCATAGTTATTATCGTGAAATTCACAATTGCGTATAATTGAATGTTGATAGTCAATGCAATTAATGAGGGTTCCCGCTATGTATGAATTATTGTAGAATTCAGATTCTTCAAGCTGGAAAATGTAATTCGTAACGACATCATATCGCAATATTGTTCCATTGTTGTTGGTAAACGTACAGTGGCGCACTGTCAATGATCCATGACCATCGCAACGTAGGACTCCTGTGGAGCTGAAATTGCCTGCTCCTTCAAACCAGGCATATTCGATAAGATGCGAGCCGGTATTGGCATCGTTACCAAAATCGATTGTTTTCCAACTACTACTGCCGGCGTGGAAATAGACCGAATCGCTTTCTGTGCCGCTTACATTAAACTCATGCACGATCTCGATTCGCGCAAGCGAGTCAAACAGGACCTCAACGCCTGCTTCCACAGTAAGGGATGATGCATGAACGTCGTTGATAACGATATAGGGACTCCCCGCCGCCGTCCACGTTGCATTTCCAATTTCCCCTGACACGTAAGTCTGCCCCATCGCGATCGAACTGAGGAGCAATGCAGTGAGAAAATAACAGATTGTCCTGGTCCTCATAATGACCTCCGGAATATTGATTAGCATATTGTATACTGCAATCCAAGTGCCAACCCTGTGATCCCCTTCATCCCCGCACGGATTATACTGAATCCGACGACCCACCGTGCAAAATCTTCAATCTCTATGCTGATTATTCATGTCAAATAAAAAAAGCGCCCCCAACGGAGGCGCTTCAGTTTTAACTTTTTACTTTTACTTTCTGCATTTTGACTTACTTCATCAAAACCATCTTCTTCACACTGGAGTAATTCCCCGCTTCCAGCTTGTAGAAGTAGAGGCCGGATGAGATCCCTGAAGCATCCCAGACCACTTCATGGTTGGCTGCTGAACGGAAGCCGTCCACCAGCGTCGCTATGATCTGACCATTGATATTGAACACGGTCAGCTTGACATTGGCTGCTTCCGGCAGCGCGAAGCTGATGGTTGTCGATGGGTTGAAGGGGTTAGGATAGTTCTGCCCCAGGGCGAACTCTTCAGGCACTGCAATAACAACCTGTTCTTCCTCACCATCGATAACGAACGGGTTCGGCATGCCTTCAACTACGAAGGGCTGGAAACCGCCGCTGTAAGCTCCGGTCTTCACCCATGGGAAGGATGATTCATCCCAGGCGGTGTTCGGATGTGATCCAACTTTGCCAGCCATTGTATAGTTACCGCCGGCATAGGTTGACGGACAGGGGAAGAACATATCCGGCCGATTGATCGTCCAGGTCGGCAGGAAATTGCTGAAGGTCCGCAGGGCAACCGTCGTCGGTGCTCCGCCCTGATAGGCGACTTCCAGCCAGCCGTCGAAGTTGACCGGTACTCCAGAGAGGTTCTCGACGAAAACTTCGAAATAGAGATTGCCACCGCCAGCCGGCACCGGAGACCCGCTGACATAAGTCAGTTCGATGTTCATCTGTGGTGTCGAAGTCGGTGTGCTGAAGAGAATGGCGAACTCATTTTCGATGTGGTGAGCGTGCATATCCCAGGCGCCATCGAAGAAATACTGAATGCCGATGGTCTGAGTGCTGTTTTCAATACCGACCGTGCCTTCGTTGGTAGTCGCCGCGGTGGACATGGTCTTGTACTGGAATTTGATCCTGCCGTCGTTCGTGGAAGTGCCGTAGTAGGCTGGATCGTAGAGGATCACCTGGAATGTTTCGAACGATCCCGTCGGAGCATACTGCTCGATATGGTTCCATTCCACGATGTACAGATGATTGGCAACGTCTGACCAGAACCAGACGCCTCCGGCATTCGGGCGGGCAGGTGATAGATCTTCCCAGTAGGGGGCTATCATGCGAGCCGGACCGTCGGCATTCGGGATACCGCTGTTGCTGTAATCATCGTTGGTTTCGGTTCCCGGGGCAAGCCAGCCGTTGGCTCCGACTGAGAGACTGTCAAACGTCTCGCCGTAATACTGGAAGTCGAACGGCAGTGGAACGGTGAAAGTCTGGTCGTCTGCGGTGAAGGGGAAGCGCGTTCCCGGACCGCCGGAATCGGCGCTGATTTCAATCCATTCGTATTGCGGATTTTCCGGCGCATCGAAGGGATCATAGGCTAAATAGCCATAGCTGTCCGGGCCGGTAGGATCATAGAGTAGGTTGCCGATCATGATCTGGAAGTCCAGTGCAGCAGCAAAGCTGTGATCGCAGGAAATCGCCATGGAAACATCGGCCAGGTGTTCCTGCGGTGCGCTGGCGCTGGCAGCAACATTGAACATCGCCGAGGCCGCGCCGCCGGGATTAATCGTACCGAAATCACCGGTCGCGCCGTTGACCGTCAAGAGCGGATCTAAACTGGTCAGATCGCCCGCCAGCAGCATCCCCGGTGAAGAACCTTCATTGGTCACAAAGACGTCCATGTCGGCGGTTTCACCTGGATCCAGCCAGCCGTTGTTGTTGCCGGTGGGATCGTCAAATTCCAAGCGATCCAGCGTAATAACCGGAGCATGACCCGTCACTGCGAAGCTTGATTCCCAGGTTTCCAGACCGGAAATGGCCGTCACATCGATGACGAAAATATGATCGTCGGGAGTTGCCGCATCTGCCGCAACTTCAAAGCCTTCCGCGACCGTTGCGCTGGAACTTGCGGCGATATTGCCATAATTTTCTGATCCATCGATGATGGTCAGCAGAGGATCATCAGTGGTGATGGTGACGCTGACGTTAAGCGCCACTTCAACGCCGATATTCTGCACGGTCAGAGACAATTTGCTGGTTTCGTCATAGTCCAACTGACCATTCGGATTCCACCCTAAGGCATCCACGACGTCAACAGATTCTGCGATGACATACGGTCCAGACGGCGGAATGACATTGACTTCTGCCATGTAACGGTAGTAATTCGGGTTAGTCACCGTTACCCGCATCACCTGACCCGGAGTCAATGCTTCAAACGACAAGGTCACCGGACCGCCGGTAGCGTTGGCTGCAGCCAGATATTCGCCATTGACGCTCAAGCCGATTAAGGCGCCAGCATCTGCTGTCACAGTGAATTCACCAAAGCCGCCCAGCAACGCGTCGGCATGAAGGACGGTCAGATTCTGAGGAATCTCTGAGTAGAGCGTCATGAACGCATCGCCGAAGTGATGGAAGAGGTGATACGTTTCATCTTTATTGGATGGATTGTAAGGCCAGTTGGAAGCGGCCAGGTAATACTTGCCACTGGCCATGCCGAAGCAGGGATTCAGATTCGTGGAACCGATCAAATCGCTGCCGTAGCCTGGATCGAAATCTGGCCACATCAGGTCGTATATACCCCAGACGAACGTATCGTTGACAAACGAGTAGGAAACGTCCGACGCGCAGGTGACACCCAAAGCGCCATGTTCCATGCGGTGGAAGGCTTCAGAGAAGCACTCGGTGCTGCCGTCATACTGACCCGTCAGGCAATTGATGGAGAATACGTAGGGGTACATATCGTTCGTCAGACCGCTGAGATCGCTTATCTGATAGTCCGGTTCACCCCAGCCTGTGACTCCACCGTGATCACGGTGCTGCAGAATGAAAGCGCCCTGGTTCAGATCGTTGTTCAGTCTGGTTGCGTTGCCGCCCCAATCGGTCAGGTGTGACGGATCATTGGGGATATATCCCAAGCCCGTGGGGCCGAAGTAATCGACAATCATGTATGTGTTTGCGTTCGATGACCAGACTGATCCCGGCGTCCCGGAATAGATCGCGTATTCGCGCACCGGCGTTTTGTCATGCACATTGGCCAGGTAGCCATAAATCACTTCGCAGCAGAGAATGAACCAGCGTTCTGTCTGCCAGCCGCCCGCGATCACTGGATTCTGATAGAAGCCGGGATCGGTATAGGGATAACGCTCGTAGTCCAGCATCTTGGTGATCATCGTATTCAACTGCTGGTAGTTCTGAGCGCAGATGCGGGCAATGGCCAGATCCGGCAGGTCGTTATTGTCGATATCGGCGTAGATATTATCCGACGCACAATAGCCGTTCCAGGTTGGCGAGGTGATGCCGTAAAGGTCCGCTGAGCTTTCAAAGTCGGACAGCAGCAGGACTGCAACCGGCGCTGGATCCCAGGTGGCGACTGCGTTATTGATGTAATTTTCAATCAGTGTTGAACTGTTGCCGCCGATCTCTGTCAGTGTGGTAATGCCAGTGACGATACCCTGTTCATTGCGCCACTGCTTCAACGTATCTGCCCAGGCGGCAAACACCGGATCATCCGGAATAATGATCAGATATTCAACATTATCTTCGTCCGTTTGCCCCAGACTCTTATTGAAGTCAACCTGCGGAAGGTTGCTGTAATTCAGCAGGTGCGTTTCCAGGAGTGGCTCCCAGAAGCGGTTCCGCAAACGATCCTCGCCGAACTGCCCGCTGCCGCCATAGTAATTGATTCGGACGCGCATATCCTTGAAAACGGTCAACTCTTTGGTAACAGGATTATACTGGAAGGGGGTGATACCAATATTGACCACATCGACGCCGCGCATCTGAGTCGGTTCGCTGACCAGGATCGGTTCAGCCGGGTAATTTGCGTCGCTGCTGTAAATCTCCATATCCTTGGAATAATTCAAAGGACCGTCGTAAGTGTCGCGAGGAATTTCAAATGCCGGTACGACATTGACATTCTGGAAGATCTCGACACGGTAATCGATTAACTCGAATTCGGCAACTGCGCCTTCCGGCACAGCGATAAATCGGCCCAGACCGGGCAGGTTCGGCGCGCCGGCATTATTCGGCAGAATGACGCCGGGCATAATGACATTTTGCATCATCTCGCCATCAAGATCGAATTCTTCCAGTCTGAATTCTGGCACTGAAAAGACCAGTTCCAGACCAATAGCGTCCGTCTCGACGACGTTGAATCCAGCGTTGCCCCAACAATCATCAAAAGAGATGACTTCCGCTGTTGCTGGCAGCGCCAGGGCTAATGCTAAGACTCCGAGTACGATTCCTCTAAGAAGCTTTGTCTTACAAACCATGTCGCCTCCGCGATTTAGGGATTTTTTTCACGATTTATTCTTCAATGATTCAATTGCCTGCCCGGGGCTGTCCCAATAGCAATTCTGTACGTAGTGAAGAATCTCTAAGCAAATTCTATGTTCAATAATCACATGAGATCCTTCGCTTCGCTCAGGATGACAAATTGGATTTCGGGATAACCCTTAGATATACAATATACCGAATTTCTGGCAAGAAGTCAAGTAAGATTTACCTTGGGGTGACATTAATTTTTTTAATGCTAAATTTAAAGCAGGAATATTGGTAGGAATGGATGTGAAATGAGCGGTTTCAGATGAAGTGGCCATTTATTCACCTCAGTTGACCAGGAATGACTTTCTACGGAGTTAGAACTTGAATTGAACGTCAACCTGCAAACGGTTGAAGTCTTTGCCGTTTTCGATGCCGATCTGGTTGGCAAAGAAAGTAGCGCTGGAGGTGATATTCTTACTTAGACCGACGTCAATGCCGATTTCGTGACCCTTACCATCCGTGCCTCCGCCGATGAAATCTGAGTCAGTATAAGCGCCCAGAACGGCGTCTTTTTGCACTTCTCTGTAGATGTATCGACCGCTGAATGTGCCCCATCCCTTCGCCTTGCCGAAGCGAAGTCCAACCAGGTATCCGGCTTTGTCTTCGTCCGCGCCCGTGTTGGTCACGTAGTCAACCATGATGGTAACGGGAAGCTGCTGCACTTTTGCGCCCACTTCAAGAAAGACTTCAACCAGATCGTAGCTGTTCAGGTAGTAGTAAAATGGCGGTCCCTCAAATGTGAGAGCCATTCCCAGAGAGTTACCAAGTCCGTCTTCTGTATCGACGAAGGGCTGGCAGCCTTTAGTGTTCAGATAAGAATAGTAGCTGCCGCCTATCGTGACGTGAGCTTTTTCATCCATCAGGTTTAGGGTCAATCCACCCTGGCCGCCGACCAGGAGAGCATCATCGTCAGCTTCGCGTTCTTCCACCCAGAGCATCCCGCCATCGAGAAAAATCTCAACGCTGCCAAATTGCGGCGTCTTATAAGAGGTGAAGAGTCCTTCCGGGTTCCAGTCCGAATCCCAGATCAATTCCGATTTTCCCGGTTTGTACCAGGGATTCTGGAACTTACCGCCCAGCACTTTCAATCCCTCCACAGCCGTTGGTTGCCATTGGAAAAAGGCGAAATCGATTCCCAGGCTTTTGGTCGAAAAGCCGTCGCCTAAGGTCTGATTGTTGGAAACCGGATCACTGCTGCCGCTGGTCAACTGAAATCCGAACTTGACGTCATCTGCTACTTCAGCAAACATCCCGATGCGTGCGCGAATACGGTGACGGTTACGCTGCTCTTTGTCCTCTTCATCGATCAATTCGTGCCGGTAGCGAAAATCTCCCTGCCATTTGATCTTATCGGCCCAGGAATCAGCCCACGCGCTGGTGGCTGCGACGAGGAGAAGTATTCCGTAAGTGAAACTGCGGGTTAACAGTTTTGATAGACCAGGCATCCCTACCTCCGAAAGTAAAGCCATGTGGTTATTCTTGATGATGGCGAGATTTATTTTTGTAATTTGCGTGTAGTAAAATACGAAATAGATATTTACTATTGAAAGAGAATAGTTAAAATTTGTTATTGTGTGCAAAATCCAAAGCGTCTCTTTCAGATAGTTATTAAAAAAAAGTGATCCCGAATGGAGGGATCACTTTCACGTTTGCGGTTTAGATGCGATTTCAAATTTTCCTAATAACCATCGTGATAGCCAGAGTGTGTTCCACCAGCTTTACCGCTGAAAACCTTGTGTACCCAAGCTTGGTAAACGATCACGATGGGCACGAAAACCAGAACGACGCCCAGCATTATTTTCAGTGTCAGCGGACTGGAAGCGGTATTGTGAATCGTGCGGCTGAAAGCTGGATCTAAGTTGGAAGGTAGCAGCGCCGGATAAATGCCGATCACGCCGAACAAAGTCGTGCTGAAAATGAATCCAGCGGATGCAAACCAGGCTTTGAACCAGTCTGATTTCATGATGAACAATCCTGACAGCAGAAGCGCCGCCACCGCTAAGACTGGAAGGATAAACAGAGCGGGATTGGCCAGGTAGTTGTCGTACACATCGGTTGCCACTGCGGTGAAGATCAGGAACAGTACCGCCAGTACCAGCAGTCCCATCCAGAATTTCTTCGCTGCTCTTTCAGCTCTCTCGCCCAGATCACCGTCGGTTTTCAAAGCCAGCCAGATTGATCCATGAGTAAAGAAGAAGACCAGGAAGAATAGACCGCCCAGTAAACCATAAGGATTGAGAAGGGTGAAGAGATTTCCATGGAATACTCCTTCTCCGTCGATGGGAACGCCTTTGAAAATGTTGGCAAAGAACACTCCGAACAGCAGCGCAGCCACAAAACTGCCGACAAAGAAGAATCCATCCCATAAACTGCGCAGGGAAGGTTTTTCAGCCTCTTCCCGCATGGCCAAACCCGCGCCGCGGGCGATCAAGGCAAACAGCACCAGCATCAAAGCGGTATAAAGCGCGCTGAACATCGTGGCATAAGTGCCGGGAAAAGCCGCGAAGGTAACGCCTCCTGCGGTGACTAACCAGACTTCATTGCCGTCCCAGAAGGGCCCGATGGAGTTGAAGATTTTCTTACGGTCGTATTCATCTTTTGCCAGAAAGGGCATTAATGCACCAGCGCCCAAATCGTAACCATCGAGGATGAAGTAGGCGCCCCAGAGAACGCCCCAGATTATAAACCAGATCGTTTCCATCAGACGTCACCTCCCGGATTTGATTGTGGGGCCTCTACAGGATGCGGGCCTCGGCGAGCCAGTTTGGCTAACAGCAAGAAATCGACAATGCCCAGGAATGAGTACAGGATGATAAAGCCGATCAATGTAGACCAAACTTGTGTTGTGGATATATTTGACGATACTGCATCGGAGGTTCTCATCAACTGGTAGACAATCCACGGCTGGCGGCCTACTTCAGCAACCATCCACCCGGTCTCCAGAGCAATATAGGGGAGGGGGATCGTCCAGATCAGGATGCGCATCAATTTGGGTTTGTTGATGATCGATTTTCGCCATAGCCAGGCAAAAGAGGAAAGCAGGATAAAGAGAAATCCCAAACCAACCATAGTCCTGAAAGAGAAAAACGGGATTATTACCGGCGGTCGTTCATCGGGCGGGAAGGAATTTAAGCCCCGGACTTCTGCGGCGGTGTTATTATAAGCCAGGAAGCTTAAAAGCGTGGGAATATGTCCAAATTCAATGGCATTTCTTCCATTTTTAGGATCAGGGATCACGATCAGCGCTTGTGGAGCGGGCTGCTGGGTTTCCCAGAGCGCTTCGACAGCCGCCAGTTTCTCGGGCTGGTTGCGTGCCATTTCAGTGCCGTTATGGTGTCCTTGAATTACAACCAGAAGCGAGAAGATCAGGGTAAATCCTGCTGCCATGCGGAATGATTTCTGAAAGAAATCGACATGCTGTTTGCGCAGCAGGTGGTAAGAGCTGATCCCCAGGATGAAAAAACCCGCCAGCACATAAGCGCCGGTCACTGTGTGGAAGAATTCCAGGAACGCCGCTTTCTGAGTAATGACTGCAAAGAAGTTGTCCAGTTCCGCGCGGCCGTTGCGAATGACATATCCCACGGGATGCTGCATCCAGGCATTCGCTGCCAGAATCCAGAAGGCGGAGATGTTTGAAGCGATCGCCACCAGCGTGATGCTCCAAGCGTGCATTTTTTTCGAGACCCGATTCCAGCCGAAGATCCAGACGGCTAAGAAGGTGGATTCGAGAAAAAATGCAACCGTGGATTCAATAGCCAGCAATGATCCGAAGATATCGCCGACATATTCCGAGTATCTCGCCCAGTTTGTCCCAAATTGAAATTCCAGTGTCAAGCCGGTCACCACTCCGATGGCGAAGTTGATGACAAATAGCCTTCCCCAAAATTTGGTCATGCGTTTGTAGGTCTCATCGCCGGTGCGCACATAGCGCCATTCCATCCACGCCACCAGGACGGATAATCCCAGCGTTAACGGCACGAAAAGGAAATGGAACATAGTGGCAACGGCAAACTGTAATCGTGACAGTAAGAGCACATCCATACTACTCACCTCAGGTTTGATTATCTCGAAGTTAAAATTAAAAAGTTCACAAAGTAAGATGCAACGCCTTTTTCAGCTATTCCTTGTTGATTTGCGAGTATTGAGCACAGAAAAGGCGGGATGTTAGTCCCACCTTTCTCTGCGGAAGCTATTTCCAGTGTTCTGTTGTTCAGCAATTTTTACAGGGTGGGATCGCCGGGTTTCCAGTTGACAGGGCAATTTTCGCCGGTTTGCAGGGCACGCAGCACACGCAGAGTTTCATCCACGCTGCGACCGACGGAAAGGTCGTGCACTAACTGATACTGGATGACGCCTTCGGGATTGATGATGAACAGACCGCGCAAAGCCACACCGCTCTCTTCCTGCAAAACACCATAAGCGCGGCTGACGTCTTTGGTCATATCAGAGAACAACGGGTATTTCAATTCGCCCAGTTCCTGATTGATCCACGCCAGATGGCTGAATTTACTATCCACGCTGCCGCCCAGGACCACGGCGCCGGCGTCGACAAAGTCATTGTAGCGTTCCGAGAAACTCCTGATTTCGGTGGGGCACACAAACGTGAAGTCCAGGGGATAGAAGTATAATACTACCCACTTCCCTTTGTAGTCGGACAGTTTGACATTCTTGAATTCCTTACCGACAACAGCCTCAAGCTCAAAGTCCGGAGCCTGCTGGCCGACCTGCACTCCGAAGAATTCATAATCGAATTCAAAATCGTCATGATCGTGGTTATGCATTGTGAATCTCCTCTTAAATCTGTTGTATTTTTGATGATTTCTATTAACTTACTAGTTTGAAAGTTTCTTTCAATCGAATTGCAAATTTCTGCTTATTCAGGGTGGTCGCGTGCTTGATACTCTCTTCTGCGATCGACTTAAGCAAGAATGATTCCAGTTTTCAATCAGCTTAAATTAGCTTTTGGATAGTAACGAAAAAAATCACACAGATGTTGGCCGGTTGCCCTTTTTAAGTCCATTCGGGTGGCGGCTTTTCATCACCTTTTCACTGCTGGCTTCCTTGATGGTCACGGCCATTGGAATGATTGGTTTTATACAATCCCGCCAATCGGTCTTGAAGCGGGCACAGCGGCAGGTGAGCCTTGTCGGGCAGGACCGTGCCCACGAACTGAGTAACTGGATACTGGAACGAAAACGGGAGATTTCTCTTTTAAGCCAACTCCCTGACGTGGTTCGTATCTTTGACCGATACGGCGAAGTCCACACGATCAATCGCCAAGATTCACTTCGTCTGGCAGATATTTTTGATTTGGTCCATCTGACATTTTCTGATTATGGGCCGTGCGGGATTATGTCATTCGACGGGTTGCCATTGGTCCATGTTTCGAATAGCGACTGTCAGACTGATAATCCACTTCTGCAAGCCGCGTTGCAGCAAGCTCTGAGCACATACGAGCCAGTCCTGAGCGCTTTGTATTTATCCTCCAGCAACGAACCTGTTTTCTGGCTTGTGCAGGCCATTTCTGACCAGTTCGGCGCGGCGCAAGCCGCCTTGGTCTTCTCGATTCTCGCCGAGAAAACGATCCATCCCATTCTGGCGGACAGAGCCGGGTTAGGGACGTCTGGCGAGACCTATTTAACCACCCGCGAGGGGTTGCTGCTAACCCCTTTCCGCAACGATACGACCCGTCAACAGCTTTATAAGAAGAACGCCCGGATTGAACGTTCTTCAGACAGTTACATCAACTATGCTGGCGAGGAGGTTATAGGCTGCGATATCGAGCTGCCTGATCTCGGCTGGGTCGTGAGTGCAGAATTGAGTCTGGTCGAAGCGTTAGAACCGATTAAGAAGATAATCCGTCAGTTGATTCTCGTCGGTCTGCTGTCAATCTTTGTGATATTGATCATTTCAGCTTATATCTCCCGACGCTTAACCATCCCGCTGAACCATTTGCTTCAGGCCAGCCGATCCATCAGTATGGGGCAGTTCGATCTGGCTATTCCGCAAACCGGTTCAGACGAAGTTGGGGCGCTGTCGCGTCAATTCCAGATCATGGCCAGTTCATTGCAGCGTTCCAGGGAAGAGCTGGAGGTTTCCACACGCCGGTTAGTTCATGCCGAAAAACTGGCGCTGATCGGTAAGCTGGTTGCCAGTATCGTCCATGAAATGAGAAATCCATTGTCGGCGATTAAGATGAATCTGCGCATTCTGGAAAAGAAAGCAGTTCTGGATAAATCGGGCGAAACTCACCTTGGAATTGCGAAGGAACAGTCTGGCCGCCTGGAGAAGATGCTGAATGAGTTGCTGGAATATTCCAAACCGGTGCAAGCCCAATTCACGACGGTGAACCTGAAGGCTCTTCTGTTGCAGACCAAGATAGAATTCAACGCGCAAATGGCAGAGAAGAGTATCTCCATTAAAGCATCATTCCCTGATTTGCCCTTTGAGGTTTATTCAGATCCCGATCTGCTGGCGCGAGTTTTCGACAATCTGATCTCTAACGCCATCGCCGCTGCTCCTGCCGAATCTACGATAGACGTTACATTGGATGAAAAGGATAACGGTCTCACGGTAACGGTCAAAGATGCTGGCAAAGGCATGAGTCAGAAGGTGTTGGAGCAGATCTTTGAACCCTTCTTTACCACGCGCGGAGACGGCGTCGGTCTGGGACTGAGTAATGTCAAGAAATTCATCGAAGCATTGAACGCAGAAATTGAGGTGCAGTCTTGCGAAGGTGAAGGGACTGCTATTACCGTAACAATACCTCATCATGATCAAACTATTAGTCATCGATGACGAGAGCGCCATCCGGCGCACCTTGGAACCGCACCTCACGTCGTCCGGCTTCCAGGTGAGGAGCACCGCCACTCTGTCAGAAGGTGAGAAGATCTGGCGCTCGTTTCAGCCGGATATCATTCTACTGGACATCAAACTGCCCGATGGAGATGGACTGCAATTCCTGGCAGATGCGCAGAAAAAGAAGCTGGCAGGGTTGGTCATCGTCATCACCGGTAACACTGATATGGAACACGCCATCGAAGCGATGCGCAGGGGCGCTTACGATTATTTGCAGAAACCGCTGGATATCGACCAACTGGACGCTCTGCTGGTGAGAGCTCGTAATTCCATTCAGCAGAAACCGGAAGAGGTCCAGACTATCGAAGAACAGGAAGAGTTCGTCCCCGGCCGCATCACGGGACACAGTCAGGCGGTCTTGAATTTGCATAAACAGATCGGTTTGGCGGCCCGCAGTTATGCCAACGTTCTGATCCGGGGCGAATCGGGGGTCGGCAAAGAGCTGGTGGCAAAATCGATCCATCGCTACAGCGGATACACCGGGTCTTTCGTTGCGGTGAACTGTTCAGCGATTGTGGCAACCTTAGCCGAGAGCGAACTGTTCGGACACGAAAAAGGGTCGTTCACCGGGGCTGATTCGGTGAAGATCGGGCAGCTCGAATTTGCTAAGGACGGGACGATATTCTTAGATGAAATAGGCGATCTGTCCTTAGATTTGCAGGTGAAACTGTTACGCATGCTGCAGGAGCGCGAATTCAAACGTGTCGGAGGGACTAAGACCATCCCCCTGGAAGCAAGAGTCATCGCCGCCACGCACCGCGATCTGGAAGCGATGGTAAAAACAGGCGATTTCCGGGAAGATCTTTACTTCAGACTTCAGGTGCTGGAAATCAAGGCGCCGCCTCTGCGTGAGCGCGTGGAGGACATTCCTCTATTAATTACCGCCCTGCTGAATAAGATCAATCTGGAAACTCATCGTCAGGTAACCAAAGTGCCTGATCAGTTGATCCGGCAGTTACAGCAATATCACTGGCCGGGTAATGTCCGTGAATTGCAGAATCGGCTCATCTCAGCGGTGATTCGTTCGCCGGGTGAGGTGCTCGAAATGCCGCCACCCTCTGCGGAATCCGAGATCACCCAGGCCGTTGAAGCTGAATGGGACCGACCTCTATTGGAAGTAGAAAAAGCCCACATCCAGCGGGTCCTGCAGCGAGTTGACGGTCATTTTGGTCGAGCTTGCGAAATTTTAGGCATATCACGGCCTACCTTACGCAAGAAAATCTCCGACTATGATTTGAAAGTTACTTTCAATGACGAGTGAGAAATAAAAAAGAAGTTACTGTTCCAGTTGAGAGATAAATATTGTAAACCTTTTATTATCAACAAATAACATTAATGGTATAGTGCTTGCAATAAGAGCGGTAAGAATTTGTCGGATAGATTAATGGATAAGCCGCTCAACATACTCTTAGTCGACAACGACCCCGCTCAGTTGCGCACCTTGAGTCTTTACCTGGAGAGTGAAGGATTAAGCGTTTGCGCCACGACCGATCCTCTTGAAGCCACCAACCTGGTACGCGGCAAAACGTACGACCTGCTGGTCGTCGATCTTATGATGCCCGAAATGGACGGCATTGAACTGGTAAAAGCCTGCCGTCACATCCAGAAAAACCTATCCGCCATCCTGATCACCGGCCACATTGATAAAATGGACCAATACGGCAGCGATATTGGACTATATTTTAAAACCGTCCTGCCTAAACCTTTGGATATAGATTTACTGATAGAAGAAATATCAAAATCGACACGTTATGGAGGTAACGATATGAGTACAAAAGAGATCCAGGAAAAGTTAGTTGAAGACATGCAATCCTGGATGAAAATTGAGGATGCCGCCGTTTCATCGACTGGCGCGATTATTGAAAAGACCGATAATCCTGTGATCCGTATGGTCATGGAGATTATCCAGCGCGATTCACTGATGCACCGCCACGTGCAGGAATTCATCAAAGATACTCTGGTTAAAGAACCTGTCGTCATGACGACGGACGAACTGGCAGACGTCTGGGAAATGATCGAAAAACATATCGAGATCGAGAAGAAAACCATCGACACTGCCCGAGACGCCTTAGAAGCGTTAAAAGGCAAGAAGATGGTCGTCCAGGAATACCTGCTCAACTACCTGCTGGTCGATGAACAAAAACATGACAGCCTGCTGGAAACGCTGGCTATGATTAAAAAAGGTATGTATCCTTACGGTTAAACTTCACGAAGGAGCAAATAAAATGACACAGAAACTCGAAGTTTATAAGTGTGAAAAATGCGGCAACATCGTTATGGTAATGCACGCGGGTCCGGGTGAACTGGTTTGCTGTAACCAGCCGATGGGGCTTCTGCAGGAAAACAGTACTGACGCCGCAGTCGAAAAGCATGTTCCGGTCGTGGAACAGACTGCGGATGGCACTCTCGTCGTCGTGGGCGGTGTTCCTCATCCGATGCAGGATGAACACTACATCGAATGGATCGAATTGCAGCATGACGGTCACAGCCATATCGCATTTCTTGAGCCGGGAGCCGCGCCGTCAGCCATATTCAATGTAAAGGCTGACAACGTCAAGGCAAGATCTTACTGCAATCTCCACGGTTTCTGGAAATCTGCGTAATACTTACAAGCTGGATTTAAACAGAGAATTTGGCGGCTCCACCGGTGAATGCCGGTGGAGCGCCAGAATAAAAGAGTTCAAATCAATAACATGGAATTTCTGGCAGACATATTAAATGAGTTCTGGGGCGTGCTGGGTGAGATGGCGCCCTATCTGCTGTTCGGCTTTCTGGTTGCCGGGCTGCTGTCGGTTTTCATATCGCAGAAAACGGTGGAACGCAATCTGGGAAAACCAGGGATAAGCTCCGTTGCCAAAGCGTCTCTGTTCGGGATACCGCTGCCTCTTTGCTCTTGCGGTGTGATTCCGGTGGGAGCCTCCCTGCGAAGGAATGGCGCCAGCAAGGGAGCGACCACCTCCTTTTTATTATCGACGCCCCAAACCGGTGTTGACAGTATCTTAGTCACCTACAGCTTATTAGGGCCGTTTTTCGCTGTTTACCGGCCGATTGTTGCTTTCGTTTCGGGTCTGTTAGGCGGCGCTCTGGTTGAAGTTTTTGATAAAAACGGCAGTAGATTCAACGGTGATATCGAGGATCCCTGTGGCGACTCCTGCGGTATACCTGAACAACGAACTGGGAATAAGCTGGCACAGGCTTTCAAGTACGGATTCGTTTCTCTCCCTCAGGATATTGGCAAAGCGCTGATCGTAGGTTTAGTCATTGCCGCGCTGATCTCATATATCATTCCAGACGATTTCTTCACCGGTCTGTTTGGAACTGGTATCGCTTCGATGGTAGTAATGATGGTGGTTGGCATTCCCCTCTATGTTTGCGCTACTGCCTCAGTGCCGATCGCGGCAGCATTCATGGCCAAAGGTATTTCCGCTGGAGCGGCCCTGGTCTTTCTGATGACCGGTCCCGCCACCAACGCGGCAACTATTTCGACGATCTGGAAAGTTTTGGGTAAGAAAACAGCCTTTCTATATCTTTTAACCGTCGTCATCAGTTCATTGGCCGCAGGATTTCTATTGAATTACATTTACACTTCTGAAAGCATTCCGTCGATGCCTCATGCTCACCAGATGGTTCCAGGCATCCTTGAAAACAGCAGCGCGGTAGTATTGATACTGATTTTGTCTTACGCCTTGATTCAGCCTTACTTTAGAAGTAGAACAACGAGAAAGGCATTTGAAATGTCTGACGCACAAGAACTGAATATTAAAGGGATGACTTGCAATCACTGCGCAGCGAATGTGCAGCGCGTCATTGAGGAATGTCCCGGTGTGGATGAGGTAACCGTCGATTTAACGGCTGGCAAAGCATTCATCAAAGGTGAAGGATTTGACCTGAAGTGCGCTATAGAAGCGGTCACGAAAATCGGATATTCTGTTGCTTAACATAATCTAACAAGGAGTTAAAATGGATCAATCAGTTTCCGGAAATACAAATCACATCGCTCCACCAGGTCATCCGGTGCATACTCTGATGACTGAACATGAGCGTTTACTTGGATTTGCTGCCAAACTGGTCATTACGGCGAATGAACTGCAATCAACCAATAATTATGATTCTGCCGGCGAAAAGCTGGATGAAATAAGAGCTTTGATCGATCTTTTCAAGGATTCAGAGAAGCACTATCTGCGCGAAGAGAATGTCATTTTCGCCTATCTCGATAAACATGAAGTGAGCGGGCCGACTCAGGTAATGTGGACGGAACATGATGGCATCCGCGATCTGAAAAAGCAGGAATTGTATCCACTGATCGACCAGATAGGCAGTAAACCCTATGCAGATTTCACCAGTGAGTTAAGCAAGCAGTCGCGCAACCTTCAGCAACGCTTGATGGATCACTTTTTTAAGGAGAATAACATCCTGTTCCCTATGGCGCTGGATGTGCTGTCAGAATCGGAATGGGAAGAGGTCACTGCGCAGTTTAAGCAGATCGGGTATTGCGAGTTTTCGCCGATTTCCAATGATGAAGCGGAACAGACAGCTACTGGCGTAAGCGCATCAGAGGGCGAAATCCAATTCTCGACGGGTACTCTTTCGGCTCATGTTCTGGAAAATATGATCAATGCTCTGCCCATCGAACTGACGTTCATTGACGATCAGGACAGCGTCAGGTACTTCAGCCAACCGGACGATATGTTGTTCACCAGAACGGCTGCGGTCATAGGGAATAAAGTGCAGAACTGTCACCCGCAGAAGAGCGTTCATCTGGTTAATCAAATCGTTGCAGAATTTAAGAGCGGATCTCGCGACCTCGCCGAATTCTGGATCGATATGGCGGGTAAGAAGGTGCATATCCGCTATTTCGCCGTCAGAGACGACGCCGGAAAGTATCTTGGCTGTGTGGAAATGACGCAGGATATTTCAGAGATTCAGAAGATAGAAGGTCAAAAACGATTACTATAAAAGAAAATAGATCCTCGCAGGATTCATTTTAAGGAGGAATACCAATGCTTAGCAAGAAAATGGAAGAAGCCTTTAACAAACAGATAAACGCAGAAATCTTTTCAGCTTACCTTTACCGCTCCATGGAGGCTTATTTCAAGGGCATCAACCTGGAAGGATTCGCAAACTGGATGAACGTCCAGGCGCAGGAAGAACAATTTCATGCCGACAAGTTCTTTAATTTCGTCTATGAACGCGGCGGTGATGTGAATCTAACCGCGATAGCTGCGCCAAAAACGAAATGGGACTCACCGATGGCTGTGTTTAAAGCCGTCTACGAGCATGAACAGCATGTCACCATGCTGATCAACGGCTTAATGGACATCGCAGAAGAGGAACGGGATCGTGCTACAATCTCACTGCTGCACTGGTTCATCGATGAACAGGTCGAAGAAGAAGCCTCTGCTGATGCGATTGTTCAGCAGTTGAAGTTAGGCGGTGATAAAGGTGCAGCTCTCTTTATGATTGATAGAGAACTGGGTCTGAGAGTTTTCACACCGCCGACAACTGCTGTTTAAGCGTAAGGTTTACGATTATCGAAGGGCGGCTTTCCGCCGCCTTTCGTTGAATGTGGAAAGGACATGGCTGGAAATGACCCCCTTCAAGGCGATTGAAATTACTAAAGATGTTTACTGGGTTGGCGCTACAGATTGGACGATTCGCAATTTTCACGGATATGCTACTCACCGCGGCACGACCTATAATGCCTACCTGATCGTCGATGAAAAAGTCACCCTCATCGATACCGTCAAGTATGATTTTCGGGAAGAGATGTTCGCCCGGATCGCCAGCGTCATTGATCCCCGACAAATAGATTACCTGATTTCCAACCATTCCGAGCTGGACCATTCTGGCGCGATTCCTTACGTCAAGCATTTAGCTCAACCTGAAAAGATCATCGCCTCCAAGATGGGCGCTCTGACGCTGAAAGAGCATAATCTGGTCGGAGATGACGTGCAGGTCGTTAAGGATGGCGAAACTATTAATCTGGGGAAGAAAACGCTGAAATTTTTCGATACCAAGATGCTGCATTGGCCGGACAGTATGTTCAGCTATCTGACCGATGAGCGAATTCTATTTTCTCAGGATGCCTTTGGGATGCACCTGGCGACGGCGGAGCGTTTTGATGATGAACTGCCGTTCGAGCTTCTACGCCGCGAAACGGCGAAGTACTATGCGAATATTTTGTTACCCTACAGTCCGATGGTCAAAAAGCTGCTCTCCAAATTGTCGGCTGAAAATGTGAAACCCGCGATGATCGCTCCGGATCACGGACCGGTATGGCGTCAGGATCCCAGCAAGCCGATTGAGCTATATCAGCACTGGGCGGATCAGAAACCCGTCAATAAAGCGGTGGTGGTGTATGATACGATGTGGAACAGCACCGGCAAAATGGCGCAGGCTATCGTTGACGGTTTATATGAAGCTGGCACAGAGGTTGTCCCCATGCACATGTCATCTTCACATCGCAGCGACGCGGCGACTGAAATTTTGGAGGCTGGCGCTTTGATTGTCGGATCTCCGACATTAAATAACAATCTTTTCCCTACAATTGCGGACACATTAGTCTATTTAAAAGGACTGCGCCGCACCGGGTTAATCGGCGCGGTATTTGGTTCTTACGGCTGGGGTGGAGAAGCCTTCAAACAGCTGGAAGAGTATCTCACCGATATGAAGGTGGAAATCGTATCAGCGCCGGTTAAAGCCAAGTATTCTCCCCAGGATGAAGATCTGCAGAACTGCTTCACCCTGGGACAGAATATTGGCGCAGAATTAGCAAAGCGCATAAATCAATAATAATCAATAATCACCATACATCGGGTAGAAGTTATGCCTAAAAAACAGGTCGGTAAATGGAGTATCGATTACCTGCAGATTCTCGATGAGAACGGCAAGGCGGACGAGAAACTGGAACCGAAGATCGACGAAAAGGACCTGCTGGCGCTGTATCGCTGGATGGTTCTTTCCCGTGAAGCTGACCAACGCATGATTAACATGCAAAGGCAGGGGCGCATTGGAACGGTGGGGCCCAGTACCGGTCAGGAAGCGGCGCATGTGGTGCCAGCTTACCTCTTAAATGACAAGGATTGGTTCG
>JAHJDJ010000243.1 GCA_018812585.1 bacterium | reverse complement strand
CGCTGGCGGCTTCGATGTAGTGGGATAACTGGAAGTAGGAGTACCAGAGCACCTCATCAAAGTAGTTCATCGTCGCCAAAACGTCGCTCATGGCATAGGGCAGATTAGAGCCAACCTCCCAGACGGAATATTCACCGTCGATGCCCTCAAGGGTATCAAAAATGGACTTATAGAGATTCAGATGTTCATTGTTGGCATCCAGACTGTAATCATCGATAATCAGCAGATTACCATAGGGGGCGACGACTGCCCAGTAGCGATCGCTGGTATCCGGGAAACTTAGCGTCGCGCTGGCCGCGCCTGCGATATCGACAATCTTCAGAAAAAAACGGTGGTTGCCTGGTTCCAGTTCAGATAATCCAACGGAGGTGGCTGTGCCGGGCAAGGCGATCCAGTTGGTGTCTCCCTCTTCCGGATCCAGAACGTAATAGCAGGAATCAATCGTCGCTTCACCGTCCAGGTCGGTTGCTTCCCAGAAGAAGCTGCGCGTGGGGAAGGAGGTGTAAGTTTCTCCTGCTATCAGGTTAGGATTCGATTCAATACGAAACTCAACGTCGGGTGGCGTATTTTCAACCCGGAAGACCAGATTATCACCCACCATATCGATCGCCCCTTCAACCGAACTGGGCGCTAACAACTCCAATGGGATTTCAGCATCGCCCAGGCTCATCAATTCCATACCTGGTTCCGTTTGAATGCCTTCGATATTACCTGCCCATAAAACGCTGTCACCAGAATCGTAAGCATCGACGTCTGTGCCAACGTCCAGGAATGCTTCATATTCAATGAATTCCCAGATACCCGCGGTGACCAATTCTTCACCACCCAAAGCCTGCGCGACTTTCAGGTCTGATGGATAGTCCCATATTGCAGTATTATCGACTGCTCTGACGGTCAAGCTGAATTCGTCGAACGCTGAATCCAGCGGCAAATAGAAGGTTTCGTACTCTGAGGTCAGCCAGATGGAATCGTTCAGCACCGATTCCGCGAAATAATCCCATTCCAGCCAGTAACCGACTACCCAGCCATCCGGGTCCTGTCCCCACCAGTGGATTTCAAGAACCGATGACATGGTGTCTAAACCGGCTGAATCGGGATACAGGAAGAGGTTTGTCGTGGGTGGTAAATTACCACCGTTCTGGGATCCGCCGCCTTTGCTGCCATCGGCATTGATCGGGTCTCGTGTACAGCCAGCGACAAGCAACAGCAGTAGAATTGCGACAACTGAAATGAGAAGAATTTTGGTCTTCTGGGACATTGTTCTGTCAATTGAATTAAGAAAGAACCGGACGGGACCGGCAAGTCCCGCCCGGAAATTGTGTCATTACTTCAACAGCACCATCTTATGATGGGCGATGTTTTCTCCAGCCATGATACGGTAGATATACATACCGGAGGAAACGAGCTGACCAAAGTTATCGCGGCCATCCCAAACTGCGATATGTTGACCGGCCGTTTGCGTGCCTTTTACCAGGGTACGCACCTGCTGACCCATCAGGTTATAGATAATCAGGTCAACCTGGTCGGTGGTTGGCAGTGAGTAGCTGATCCTTGTGTGTGCGTTAAACGGATTGGGATAAGCCGGATTCAGCTTGAATTCGCTGGCCACCTGCGGCTGGTAATCCTTGATCCCGACAAAGCCAGCGTAGTCATCATAGTCACGCAGCTCGATCTTGTAGGTTCCAAAGCTGTAGATGAAGAAACCTGCAATGCGCTCAAACGTCGATCCTGGCGTGATCATAGCGAAGACCGAATCCATGCGGGAAGCGTCATCATCGATCAGGCAGGCTCCGGAACCATCATCGATGCTCCAGTCGTACTGGTTGTTGGATGTCACAGTCAAATTGCTGACTTCCACAAGGCAGCCTTCGTAGGATTCGACGTCGGGATTGTTTAAGGAAAGATCCCAGGTCGATACTAACATCGGAGCAATGGCACCGGCTCCCAATACCTGGACGTTGGTGCATTCTGTCAGCTTGGTGTTGCCACTCCACTTGTACGTGAAGTTGGTGTCAGCTTCATCGACGATACCCGTCACCTGGATCAGTTGATCCCGCAGCAGTGTCATGGTGATATCGTCAATCACGATACCTGACCAGATGTTTTCCACATCCTGAATGACGAAAGCGCTATAACGGGCGTTTGCAGCGGTATCCGCGGTAACGATGCCTTCGACAGTGACTTCATAGCCATTAAAGGGGCTGTTGCCTGCTGGCCAGGGTGTATACTGCACATCGTGAATAGTCAAGACGTTGCTGTCAACCACCGGATAGCAGAACATATCTTCTTCGATATTGGGAGGTTCCTGACCTATGTTGCTGGAATCATCTTCTGCGGTGATGTAGAAATCAACCCAGTCGCCGGTTACGCCTTCAGGTATTTCGCCTTCCCAGAAGAAACCGCCAGTGAATTCCATCTCGGCTTCTTCCCAACTACCATTATTGAAGCGGTAATTGATCGTGGCCGTAATAACCAGGCTGTTATCGGTAATCTCGGAAATGATGGAGACCGGGTCGCCATCCATGACGATACCCGGTTCCCGCACGACACCCAGGACGTCAGGAGGACCGGAACCAATGGTGATATCTTCCATGTAAAGCGGTTCAACCTTGTAGGTTGTGGAATCGGTGTAGTATCCATAGTGGTGATATACCCAACCGCGAATTTCCTCAATTGACGTACCGACCGGCGGACGAATGAAGTTTGATAGTGAGTCAGAATCATCATCAACGTTGACCGATCCCGATCCGTCATTAACAGACCACTCGTTGTAAGGTAAGTTGTTGTTGATCACAACCGCATCGTGCACCTTGACCATCACCGTCCCCCACTGTTCGGCTTCGGTCGGCCAGCGTAGGTCGCCGGTCGCAACGACAGGTTCTTCGGGGATGTCGGCGCCAATTCCCAGCAGATCGATCGGTTCGGTGATAAATATTTCCGTCATGTTGGACATGTCGGTGGTGTACTCAGATATATAACCGGTCACACTCACAGAGTCGCCTTCCAGCAGAAACGGGAAAGTTGAAGCATCCGGATCGTATGACAAGATTGATGACCAGGGACCACCGTGGACATCCTGATAGATGAATTTCACTCCAGCGCCGGCATAAGACAATCCTGTCGGCATGGTAACAACACCAGAGATCGTAACCGTGTCATCTACTGCATAAGAGAAGTCTTCCAGATCCATCAAATCACTGTAGCGAACCTGCTGCACCCACTGCAGAGTGCGATCGCGTCCCGGCGGTGTGATATCATTGGTCAGACGGGGTTCCAGCTTGAACTCTCCAGCGACGTAGTTGACGACGCCGCGCACGTAAGCGAATGGCTCGTCCATAGCGGGCCAGTGATACCAGTCAGCATTTGCACCGATCCAGCAGTCACCGGAACTGTCATCCACCTGAAAATCGGCCATTCCAGCGCCGGGTTCAGTCACCGTAACGTCTTCAACCTGCATTAAACAGCCTTCATTGGCTTCAACGGCTAAACCGGCGGTATTGACAGCCATCGGAGAGTAAAGGGTGTTGCCGGAAGATAAAACGTCAAATGACGTGACATTCTGAATGACCGTCATGCCATTGACTTCAGCGACTGAACCGGTAATTTCGACCTGATCCCCTTGTGCGACGTCACGATTGACGTCATCGACGCGGATTCCCGACCAGGGAGGATCGGCGTCCTGCACGAAATAGTACGCGCCACCGAAAGCGTAGCCTTCAGCGGTGACAAATCCAGTAATGGTAACCGTTTGTCCGAGCAAGGGTGAATCCCCGCCGGGATCCGTCGTATACTGAATGTCGTAAATGGTTTCTGCGCAAACCAGCCCCGCCCAAAGCATCAGCATCAGGCCCAGACTTATAATTGTAGTCCTGCGCAACATTTCTACCTCCATTGTATTTGGTATTATAGATCAATCTATTTTATGACCAGAAAGGTGCCGGTTTTTACATTACCGTTGGATAGGTTTTCCACCGTGTACAGATATAATCCTGTGGCGATTTCCTGGTTGTTGGAGTTCAACAGATCCCAGGCATGTTCGCCGCCTGAGAAGGAGGTTCTGGAGCCAAAACTTCCCGAGCCGATCAGATCCACGTCACTGCCATCGTAGCTGCCGGAATCGTGATGAATAGTATCGACCAGATCACCGGCTAACGTATAAATCCGGATCTCCGCTTGCGCAGGGAGATACTGAAACCAGATCATGCGTTGCGTGGCGCCCGGGCCATCCCAGGATGCGGCAACGCGGTAAGGATTGGGATAAACGCCGACGCGCATGTCGTTGGCCGCGGCCGGTGTGGTTCCCGGATAAGTATAGACGCGATTTTCAAGAGGAGACGATTCCAGACTGGGAAGATTGTTCTGCGGATTCCCGCGGTCATAGGCGGTAATGGCATAATACAAGCCTCCAGCAACCGAAGGCCAGCCGTTTAAAACCCCTTCATTCGTGAAAGAATAATGGTAATATAGACCGTCGATCAGCACGGAATCTTCCATCTGGATGGCAGAAAATCCGGTGTTGAAACCGATCAGTGAACTGTCATCGTCAAACGGATCGAGGTCGTAATCAAGGTCAAATTGAGCCAGCAAAGTATATTCTTCACCCAGATCCAAAGTCTTTGGTGAGGAGTAGATTCGATACCCCTCAAAATCCAGCTTGCCGGTTAGTGAATCAAACGCGGCTTCTGCGCTGCTATCCCAGTACAAAGTCACTTCGCCATCGCCGGGAACGACAGCCATACGCGGTGAAGGAGGCGGCTTGGGGAAAACGTAATGATCTAACTGACCATTACCATTTAAGTCTTCATCTGGATCCAAAACTCCATTGCCATTGCTGTCTTCGCCATTATAGATCGTTTGTGCCCATTCAGCGTTGAGCATCAGATTGGTGCGGCGTTCGGGCACGTCATCACGGTAGTTACCCGCCCAGCGGCCGCAGACGATGGCAAATACCGCTTCAACGGACTCCCCTGGCCCCAGGGATTCAAAGGGACCACATGATAGAAAGAGCATCCAGCTATGGGTCGCTTCACCGGGATCATCAATAGGATTGCCGTAAACGTCGTAACCGGGAATTACTGCATAATCACCGGGTGTAACCATCTTTGCATAGCGCTCTTCATCATCCAGCGGCATGATCCAGGTCGGATACAGCATCGAAGAGCTCGTGTTCCAGGGCCACTGGTGATAATTCACGGTAAAAGAATCGACCAGTCCTTCACCGCCCAGAACCGTAAATGCCATATAACTTTCAGCCCAGCCGTTATCACCATCCTCGTCATAGGTAATCGCCAGTTTTTGATCCCCGTTCTGGACGAAATTGTTCAAATTATCATACCAGGTCCAGCGACCGCCGGGGCCGCCGCCAGGTTCATAATTGGTATAGTTCATGTTGCCCACAGAGGCGTCAGCCCAGAATGCCACATAGAGATCTTCGATGGGCGAATCCTCCAGGTTGGTGACTGTGAAGGAAAGAATGGCGAAGGCATCCGCATAACTGTAATTCCAGCAGTAAACCTCCTGATGGACGCTGATTCCCAGCGGATCATGTTCCGGAATTAAGGTTGATGTTCCGGGGAGAACCGTGTTGGTGTCACTGTAATCACTGATCAGATCCTGATGGGATATGGCTGACGGGTCAAAGAGCGGCGAGGTCAGAATGCTCGACCGGGTCTGCACCGTGTCCGCGGCCGAAGCGGTATTGGTGAATTCCAATCCCGGTTCGCCGGCTGAAAATGATCCATCGGTAATACCGGTGCTCACGTGTACGATCCCGTTGCGGATACCACCTACCCAGACGCCCGCATAAGAGAAATGTTCTACCTGTTCCTTAGGCAGATTAGAGTTCAGTTTGTAAACGCAGGATGGTTGATTCAGCGCCGCATATGACTCATCGAACTGACGCCCAAAGACTCCGAAGTTGGTCACTGTCAGCCCTAAATTGCCTTCACTGGTAAAATGCCAACTATCATCCGCGCTTGTCTGACGAACGGGTGGCACGCCTTTACCGTCACGCGAAGACTGGCTGTACAATGGTAACGTTATGAGGATAAAAAGCAAAAGGGCGCATACCCCGCCGGCATACCCCCTGTTGATCGGCCATCGTTGTTTTGACACGGTCTGATTTTTTTTAATCTGTGAGAGTCTAGTTTTGCGAGTAATATAAGAGATAATCTCGCTAAATGAAAGTCAGAATTTGCTCAAATTCTTAACGCAAAAATAACAATTGATCTCTTGCCAGGGATAAAGGTCGCGCATTAATCTGACAGCGTGATCAAATGGTGAAAACACTCTCTTTATCTTGACCCGTGCAGCTCTCATGGCTACATTGAATGGTTGCCTGATACGGTCCCAACCTGTCTAATACTGGATCCGCCATGCCTACCAACCTTCCCACAGAATACTATAATGCCGAAAAGCGCTACAAAGAAGCCGACACTCCCACAGAAAAGGTCCGCTGTCTCGAGGAATTGATTAGCGCTATTCCCAAACATAAGGGAACGGATCATCTGCGCGCCGATCTGCGCCGCAAATTATCGAAGATGAAAGAGGCGGCGCAGACTAAGAAAAAGACCGGCAAGCAGGAGTCTCCCTACCAGATCGACTGGGAAGGGGCTGGCAGAGTGGTGCTGCTGGGCATGGCGAATGTCGGGAAATCATCCGTGTTGACGACGTTGACCAATGCGACGCCCAAAGTGGACGCGGCGCCGTTCACAACCTGGGGGCCGACGCCGGGCATGATGCCGATTGAAAATATCCAGGTGCAGTTGATTGATACGCCGCCTTTAAGCCGGGATCATATCGAACCGGAGATGAAGGACCTGATCCGCAATGCCGACCTGGTGATGATTCTGCTGGATCTACAGGCGTTTCCCATCCAGCAATTGGAAGATTCCCTTGCGATATTGAAAGGACACCGTATCGAAATTTGCTGCCGGGATAATGAAGAAACGGAAACCGGCCGCCCCCCTATTGTCCCCATGATCATCGTCAGTAAACATGATGATGCCAGTCAGGATGAAGATTTTGAAGTCTTTTGCGAACTGTTTGCAGACGAATGGTCTTTTCTGTCCATATCCACTGAAACGGGCAGAAACATCGATCAATTCAAGCAGAAGATCTTCGACACCCTCGAAATCATCCGCATCTATTCCAAACCGCCGGGGAAAGAACCGAATATGGATGCGCCATTTGTGATGAAAAAGGGCGGAACGGTGGAAGATTTTGCTCGGAAGATACACAAGGAGCTGGCTGATAGCTTAAAAACCGCCCGCGTCTGGGGCAGCGGCCAGTTTGACGGCCAGCAGGTGAGCCGCGATTACGTTCTGCATGATGAGGATGTGGTGGAACTGGTGGTGTGACACATTATAATGAAGAATGAAGAATAAGAATTTGAAGAACCCTGCATCAAGAACATAGCTACCAAACCGATATGATCAGCATAACTGCAAAAAGCAAAGTGCCATTGATGCAGATCAGCCAGTAGGTAAACAGGTTGACGCCGACCGATCCCTCTGCAGTGTATAGTTCCTTGTACCTGTTGATATAGGGCAGCATCAAGCGGAATTTGAACAGTTGGAATTTGACGTCCTGCTTCTGCAGGAATATCACCATGCGAATGTAGATGAACACCGAGAACCCGGCCGAAATCAAAACCAGGTAGAGAAATGGATTTTGCGATACCATGATATTCTCCCTAATTAATTTTTCTTCTTATTATAACGATGACCTTAACCTACTCGATGAATTCGAAAACGTCTTCGAGGCTGCAACCGAACACTCGAACGATGCGGAAAGCCAGAATCAACGAAGGCACATACTTCCCGGCTTCCAAAGATATAATCGTCTGACGAGTGCATTTGGCTCGATTGGCTAAAGCCTGCTGAGTCATCTCTCCGTTATCAAAGCGGAACCTCCTGATTCTGTTCTTGATTCCGGCCATCAGCAATCCTCCTTATCCGCAATAGATGCATCAGACCGGTAGCTGAGGAAGATAGAGATTGAGCGCGTCAGGATATTGACCAGCAGTATGGAAAGAAACATGAGATACATCAGGGACACAGGCACGCCGCTTTTGCCGATATAGATTCTCACTAAAGCAACACACCAGAGACAAAGTGCCCCGATAACGGTCCAAAGCTGAACCTTTAAGGCATGATTCGCGATCAGGCTGTCTCTCTCATCATAAACGTACGCCGCGCCTTTCGTCTCACCTCGTGTCAGCAATAGCACAATTGCGTAAGCCGCGCCGCCGGACAGCAGAAATCCCAGGTAGATCTTTTCAAGATCGTCACGTTCAAAGATGTCCGCTGGATCGATAGCAAAGACAAACCAGAACGTGGCAAGCAGTGTGGCGCCTGAAATAATCACACCGATTAAAGCTCTTTTCTGTTCACGAAGCATGATTCACCTCGCATCCCAAATTATTGCATCATGTAAAACAATTCGCACATAATGTAATATATTTTTTACATAAAGTCAAGTGCTTATTACATTATTTTGACATCCACAGGATTATCAATCGCATTTACTTGTTTTGCCTGAGGTTGCGGTGTCGGGGCTTTAATGGGGCAATAGGTAAAAATCGTGTGTTTACTTTTTTTCCATCCAGGCATAGACTGCTTGATGGGGAGCGAATTTGCCCACAACTTCCACGGTTTTCAGTTCATGGATGTTGAAATAGGGTTCGACCAGGCTGCGGATTTCATCTTCTGATGAGAAATACAGGAGAGTACCGATAGGAGTTTCGCGGTATTTGCCGGTTCCGCCAAATTGAGAACTAACTTCGCTGAAACAGACAGATAAATACTTACCCCCCGGTTTCAGGAGGCGGTTTACATTCTGCACATAAGCGGATCTTCTGTCAGGGAAGATATGGTGCAGCAGTTCATAATCGAAGGCAAAATCAAAACTGCCTGCATCGCAGGGGGTATCCTCTGTCAGATCAGCAGTAATGAAATTACATCCAACCCCTCTCTTCGCTGCATTTTCCTGCGCGTATCTGACGGCAGTCGTGGAAATATCTATCCCGGTGACGTCGAAACCTTGTTCAGTCAGATAGATGCTGTACTGCCCGGTCCCACACCCCAGATCGACAGTCTTGCAGGGTTTGACAGTTCCACTCTCGACCAGATCGATTAATAGTTTGGGAGGCTGCTCTGAATCCCAGGGGATTTGATCAGGATCTAACTTCTGGTAGATCTGTTCCATATCGGTCGGCTGCATAAGCTCCTCAATCTTCTATCCTCCGTACTTCTTATCCCACAGCTTAGCTGTAAGCTCAGCAAGATGCGGACCCACTTTCGCCGGATCGTCTGTCTTTTCAGGATCATTGACGAAGACGGCATAGGGGACTTTGTGGCCTTTTATGGTGATGTAGTCCGGATCTTCGGCTGCAATCCCGTCCCAGTCGCTCGCCTTGTACATCTTGTCCAGCTTTTCATCCGGCAAACCGTGTTCCAGGATGCTGTCAGGACGATCAGGATTGAAGCGCCGACGGTTGCGGAATTTGGATATTTCATAGGGAACGGAAATATAAATCACGACTGCGGATTTCAGCACCTCTTCAGATAGATGATCGAAGGCTTCTCGAAATCCGCCATGTTCACTACCGCGGGCAAATTCCAGAATAGCTGTCGGCCTTTCAGAGTCAGCATAATCTCGGAGGAACTTCTGGTAATCGATACAAATTCTTTCGATCAGCAGATGCCACTGGTAATCAAATAGGAAGTAACCTTGCTTATCCGTGTGCATGCGGGGTTTGTGCATCACTTTTTCGAGGATGGCGTCCTCTTCGAACCAGGCCCAGAGCATGGGGAAATCATCAATCTCCTTGAACTCGCCGATATGATAGGTCTGTTTTCTCTCTACAAGGGGGGTCTTTTTTAAAAAGTCAATCACTTCAGATTTACCGGCGGCCGGGCGGCCGATTAAGATGATCGTCTCAAATGTGCTGCGCATGAGTATCCTCTATATCCTTTAGTCAATTATATTTGTTTTAATGCCCACCCTTGCCCTTGGCATTGGGGAAAGCATGCCAGATCTTGATCGCCAGAAACGTGCCAATAATGGCAAACGGGATCAGGAAGAGCGGCCAGTAGGTCCAATTTTGCGTGGTAAGGTAGCCTAAGGACAATGATTGCACACCCGTTCCGAGGTAAACCATACCGTCGATCAAACCGACCGTAGTTCCCACATTCTTGCGTCCCCCAAAGTCCATCGAGGCGGTGCCGGACAGCATGCCATGCGTTCCGATGACGCAGTAGGAAATCAGCACAACGCAGATACCTAAGACCCAGAGATTATTCAGTGAAAATGCCATAACAATGACGCAAACCAGCATGATCCCATAGAGCAACGCAGCCACTGGACCTCGCCTGGATCCAAATATCTTATCCGAAACCCATCCGGCTGTCATACCGCCGGTGGCTCCAGCCAGGAACAGCATCAATCCCCAATGTTTGGTGATAAAGAAATCATAGATGTAGCCCATCTCTTTGCCGTAAATAATGTACCAGTGCATGATGCCCTGGCGCAGCACGCCCGTACAGAATTCGATGGCTCCGATAGTCAGAACGACCGGATTGGTCACGACTTTTCTCAGGATCACGCGAAGTGGATCAGGTCGATCATCTTCCCCGCTGGAAGCATCGCCGGTATCAAAATCGGCCACGCCTGCTTCTGCAGGTCTATCCCGGACAATCAGGAAATCTATCAGCACAAAACCGAACAGCAATATAGAGGGAATCCAGAAAACCCAGTACGGCGGGTCGATGGCTGTGATCTCACCCCCGCTGGTGGTTGTGTGGAGGCGATCAACAATGAGCTGGCCAACCTGGAATGCCAGGAAAATTCCCAAGGATATCAGAATCCCGAAAATGCCGCCGAAGATGCCGCGTTCCTTGACATGGAACCAGGAGCTGTTGACTTTGACGATGGATACTGCGCCAAAGCTTTGGAAGTACATATTAATTGAATAGAGGATCGAGAAAACCAG
Source organism: bacterium (assembly GCA_018812585.1). Classification (GTDB taxonomy): domain Bacteria; phylum Electryoneota; class B3-LCP; order B3-LCP; family B3-LCP; genus JAHJDJ01. Next base: position 4,676 of record JAHJDJ010000243.1, on the reverse strand, counting down.
AACCAGACTCATTTCAGGCTTCAGATAGGTAAACACACCCATCAGGGCGTTCATTATCGCCGCTCCGGTTGCCCCGATGAGCATCGCCTTCCGTCCACCGATTTTATCCGTTAAAGGTCCATTGATAATGAACGCGAAGGCGTAGACTATGGTGCCCCAGCCGAAAATGACGCCGAAGTCAGCTTTGGTCATCAGATCGCCAAAGGCATTTTTGGCAACAGTGAGGTTATAACGCCCCATATACAGAAGCGCGTAGGTGACACCCAGTGGCACCCAGTTAAAGATTCTGCGCCGCAGGAATTCAGGTGTATGATTAACCGGATTTCCTGATCTTGCGGTGAACCAGGCAACAACCAGAACTGTAAGGGTTAACGTTATGATGGTGAGCACAGGACAACTCCACGGCAAAGGATTAGGATGTGGGGGATGATCAGATCAAAGAAGGCAATGCGCTCATAATATAGGCTCACAGAGGCACAATTTCAAGAGAAATGCGCGCTTTGGCTTTTACCTGAGGCTGGTTGACTTTTACTTCTGAACAGCGTTAACGTTTAAATAAAAAAAAGGCTCGCATTTCTGCAAGCCTGTTCAGCTCTCCGGCGGATCTCCCTAATGATGCCCGTGGTCACACATGCTTTTACCGGTAGATTGAAGTTTTCCCTGCGCCAATAATTCAGCAATCTCATCCACCTGATCGAGATCGCAGAACATCACCTGGATGTTGCGACTGGCTAAATCGGTTACCAATCTTGGCCCCATACCCCTGGCAATCATCACGTTACAATCATCTAAGGCTCCCAGAAGTGAGTCATGGGAATGGTGGTGATGATTTCCTTGCTCCTGAGTACCGTCGCACTTGCCCTGGGCATGCCCCGTGAACTGATTTGTGCGATATTCTACTACTACTGCCTTCTGATCCTCGATATCATATATTTTGAACCCTGAGGTGCGACCCGTATGTGCAGCCAGGTGGATACCATCGTCAGATGGGATGGCGATTCTCATGTTTTCCTCGATTATTGATCCGAATTATTGACTTTCTTTGCACCTTGATTAACAGCAGCGTGTTGACCACCGTGACCGCGCCCTTGCCCCCCTTGAGTTCCGTGTTTGCAATTCCCTTTGCCTCTTGGCCCGGCATCGATGCGTGTGAAATTGACAGCTTTACACTGAGGGCATCCTGCAGGCCTGCCGGTGCCGAAGGTATCCTCCCAGGTATGGCCGCAATCACGGCATTCAAATTTACGTTTATCCATGATAACTGGTCCTCCAGAAATGATCAGGGTTCGTTGTTCCAGCAATGCCTGCGTGACTTTCTGATTAGCGCTTTCCAGGATGCGCCCGAAAGTTGATCTTGAGATACCCATCTCGACCGCGCCCTCTTCCTGGGTCCGACCAAGTCGGTAGGCTTGCCTCATGGCCTCCAGTTCGTCAAGATTCAGCGCTACGGGCGCGTTCCTATGGTTGCGACAGCCGGCCGGCTCAAAGACTCTCTTCTCGGGCATTCGACTGATCCAGCGGCTGCGATGAGGTCTTGGCATTGCGTCTCTCGAAATTTAGTTATGGGCATATACCCATAACTAAGATATGAAAATTATTCCCTAAAGTCAAGCGAAATTTAAAAAAACATCTGAATTGTCAATTCATCACTAAAATACGGCGGATCTTCTCTAATAATTCCTGACGATCGATCGGTTTCTCGAAAAATGCGGTTGGAGCATGATCGATCTGCTGATTGGAGATGCCTGGCGTCCCGGTAATAATGATAACCGGCACCTGCCTTGTGGCTGCTTCATCCTTCAGCTCGCCCAGCAGCCGGATTCCCGTCTCCTCTGGCATGGTAATGTCCAAGGTAATTAGATCAGGGGCTTCGCTCAGGGCTAAATGGAATCCTTCTTTACCATTTGATGCAGAGACAACCTCGAATCCGTTATCTATAAAAAAAGCTGTCAAATATGCGACCACATCCGGTTCGTCATCAATGATCAATATCTTCTTTTGGCGCCCGCTCACAGGATCTCCTACCTATTTTTTTTCAATGCTTCCAGTGCACGCTGCAAAGCATCCGGATCGGCATTTTTCAGCTTGCTCTCTAATTCGTCACGCAGATCGTTCGCTGATTTTTCCACCCCTTCAGGCAGAGCGACGCCTAATAACTTGCATACCGCCTTGACGTAAGCGGCCGGACTGACCGGTTTTTCCAGGTAGACTCCGGGGCCATACATAATCAGCTCTTCAAAATCTGATTTCCCCAAATCATCCTGTGCGTGTCCTGTGACGATCAGCACCGGGATCTTCGCCCAGCGTTTGTTTTTTCGCAGTCCACGATGAAACATAGCGCCCGAGTGTCTCGGCATAACCAGATCCAGAGAAATCAAATCCGGTAATTCCGCTTGAACCTTTTCTAAGGCATCAAACCCATCCACTGCTGTCGTCACCTGAAATCCAGCATCTTGCAGAGCGGCTTTGAGATAGCTGCGCACGTCCTGTTCATCATCGACGACTAAGATTTTTTTTGTTTCTTTATTCATTTCCGGCCCTTTACTGTGACCTTGATATGTTTAAACGCTATCTTCTTCCTTTTCGATCTCGGCAGCCAGTAGTTCGAGGCGATCCAGCGGCAGTTTTATCCGAAATACTGAACCCTTCCCAGGTTCGCTCTCCATTTCGATGCATCCGCCATGCTCTTGAACGATTTTTCTGGTTGTCAAGAGCCCCAGCCCTGTGCCCTTGCTGGCTTTGGTGGTAAAAAAACTGGTAAACACCTTCTGCTTAACTTCCGAATCCATACCGCAGCCATTATCGGTCACTTCAAATAAAAGCGTTCCTTTGGCTTCACGCGTAAGCACTTCAACTCGCCCACCGCCGTTTTCACGCATCATAGCCGCATCGATGGCGTTTGAAACCAGATTTGTCAGGCAGGCTTCCATGCCATCCGGATCCAGAGGCGCGTGGTGAACTTTTCTCGTCTTCTTGTAAACCAGCTCGACGCCCTGCTTCTGAGCCGCATCACGATACAGTTCTACCACGTCGCGTGCCAGTGCATGGGGATCTGTATCCTGCAAGACTGGTAAACGCCCCTTGGAAAAACTCAGGAAGCCCTTCACCATGGCTACCGTTTTATCAAAGTTGCGCTGCAGGACGTCCCAACCTTCCATGATGCGCCCGCTGTCTGCCGTGCGTAATCCGGTATCGACCATGTACATGCCGCCTTCGAGGCCCATCAGAAGATTTTTAATGGTGTGCGCCAAGCCGGCAACGGTCTGCCCCACGGCGCCTAATCTCTCGGCATCCAGTTTCTCCTTCTCAAGCAATTTGACCTGTGTGATGTCTGCCGCGATTTCGACCACGTGGGCGACTTCTCCGCCTCCTCGGGAAAGAGGCGCCGTCGTTACCACGTAGTGAGTTTCACTTCCATCCTGAGCGATGCCAGTGTGCGTCGTAATCCTTTCCTGACCATCCTCAAAGGTTTGCTTTGCTGGACAATCAGTGCAAAGGCTGTCACGCCCCTTGTATGCTTTGTAACAGTAACTGCTGCGTACTTCACCGAAGGTCTTGCGGAATTTCTCATTTGCTCTGACAATCCGAAAATCCCGATCAATGATCGTTACAAAGCAGGGAACGCGTTCAAAGAGCAGATTATATTCACGCTGCCGCAGACGTGTCTCCGTCACATCGGTCGACATTTCAATGACGTACTTGGCGCTGCCGTTGATCCCCGCCAAGGGCATAACGTGCGTCACGTAATGGCGAGTTCTACCGTGTCGATCTAATCCTGTCTCGTCAATGACCCGTGCTTGACCATCTTGAAAGGTCAACTTTGCCTGACACGTTGGGCAGGGTTTCTTTGATCCCTTGTATACCTCATGGCAGAGCCTTCCTTTCCAGGATCCAAAATACTCTTCGAAGTGTGGATTGGCAGTCACAATGCGATAGTGATCGTCGATTACCGCAACACCGAACGGAACCAGATTGAACAACTGCTTCTGCAGCGCTATCTCGAGATGCTCGGGAAGGATACCTTGTCTACTGCTTTCAGCCATTAAGGATTATTCTTTTACTGGGGAGCGAAGAGACTGGCATTTGGAATTGTAACGCTGCCCTGCTGTCCATTGCGATTTTTCTGCCGCACAAACTCCTGCTGGTCCAGAATATCGCCTGCATCGTGATGACAGGTGGTGCAGCGAGGCAGATCAGGTTTCTGAAGCTGTTCTGCTTCCTGATTATGACAGCTTATGCACTGCTGATGCATCGCTTCCACATAGCCCATTGCTAAGTATGAATCTACCGCGATTGCGGCGTTTGGGGGAATCAGATTTTTATGACAGGCATCGCAGGTCTTGGCCGATTCTGCATTTTTCAGCGTCCCTTCGCTGTGGCACTCAAAACAGGTCAGATTCGCACCGTCCGAGCTGGCATGCCAGGCATGACCAAAAGCGTCTGTAGCGAGATACATATCACGGTGACAATCAGAGCACCCGGAGGTCTGATCCAGAGGCAGGTTCATGTGATGACAGAGAACACAGGACTGTTTATCGCCATTACGCTTGATGTGTTCCCCATGAGCAAAGGCAACCCCAACGCCGCTAAAATCTCCATCGATCCACAAGGTATCGCCGCCTCTGGCTTCGCGCACTGGCATCCGGTCAACGCCTTCACTGCGTAATGATGAATTT
>JAHJDJ010000242.1 GCA_018812585.1 bacterium | reverse complement strand
TTGACTTTCGGCGAGTTTATATGTACATTATGCAGTCCAATTTGCCGGGGTGGTGAAATTGGTAGACGCAGGGGACTCAAAATCCCCCGGCCCTTGCGGCCATGCGGGTTCGATTCCCGCCCCCGGCACACGCCGCGGCCCTTGTGGCCGTATTTTAATTTAAGGGATAATATAGATTAACGTTCCCGACTATGTTAGACTTGAAAGTCATCCGCGATAATCCGGATCTGGTGCGTCAGGCCGTGAAGCATAAAAAAGAATCCGTCGATATCGACAAAATCCTCGCTCTCGATGAAAAACGCCGCGCCATTCTGGTTGACGTGGAGACACTGAAAGCGCGCCGCAACAAAGTCTCCAAAGAGATCGGTCAAGTCCTGAAATCCGGCGGCAGCGCCGATGTGCTGAAGCAGGAGATGAAAGAGGTCGGCGATAAAATCCAGAATTACGACGTCGAACTGAAAAGCGTGGATGAGGAGCTGGAAAAGCTGCTCCAATGGGTGCCGAACATCCCCCACGATTCCGTCCCCATCGGAGATAATGCAGAATTCAACCGCTTCTATCACTCCTGGGGTGATCCGCCTCAAGCCGATTTCGAGTTCAAGGATCATCTGACCCTGGGTCAGGAACTGGACATCCTCGACTTTCCACGCGGCGCTAAAGTGACCGGCGCCGGCTTCCCCGTCTACAAAGGGCAGGGCGCATCTTTAGAACGAGCCTTGATCAATTTCATGCTCGATCTGCACATCCGCAAGCACGGCTATACCGAGATCATTCCTCCCTTCTTAGCCAATCCCGAATCCATGTTCGGCACGGGTCAGCTGCCCAAGCTGGAAGACGACATGTATTTTATCGGGAAAGATAACCTCTACCTGATCCCCACAGCGGAAGTCTCCGTCACCAACCTGCACCGCGATGAAATGCTGGCACATAAAAATCTGCCCATCAAATACGTTGCCTACACCCCCTGTTTTCGCCGTGAAGCCGGATCGTATGGCCGCGATACCAGAGGTTTTTTGAGAGTCCATCAATTCAATAAGGTCGAACTGGTTAAATTCGTCCCGCCGGACTCCTCCTATGACGAGTTGGAAGCGCTGCTTCTTGACGCTGAAGAGGTTTTACAATTGCTGGACATTCACTACCGCGTCGTTACACTCTGCACTGGCGATCTCTCCTTTGCTTCAGCGAAAACTTACGACATCGAAACCTGGTCGCCCGCTGAAGAGAGATGGCTGGAAGCCAGTTCCGTTTCCAATTTCGAAGATTTTCAGGCGCGCCGCATGAAAATCCGCTTCAAGGATCAGGGTAAGGGCAAATCGCAGTTCGTGCACACCCTGAACGGCTCTGGGCTGGCAACTTCGCGTCTCATGGTTTCGCTGATGGAAACATACCAGACCGATGAAGGTTCAATTATTATCCCGGAAGCGCTCCACCCCTACCTCGATTTCCGGGTAATTACGCATAAATAATAGGTATTTCCCACAATTCCCCTACCGATACCGTAGCGTATTGGTAATCTTTCCGACACCCTCATGACGGAGGCTTATTATGGCTATGAACGTTGCGCAGAAATTAATCTCATCACATTTAGTTTCAGGCGAAATGATACCCGGCAGCGAGATTGCGTTGAAGGTCGATCAGACGTTTACTCAGGACGCCACCGGGACATTGACCTACCTCGAATTTGAGGCAATGGATGTGCCCCGCACTCAGGCTGAACTATCCATCAGCTACGTCGATCATAACCTGCTCCAGACCGATTTCCGCAACGCGGATGATCATCTATTCCTGCGCACTGCCGCAGCGAAATATGGCGTTGTTTTTTCGCGCCCAGGTAACGGTGTATCGCACCAGGTTCACCTGGAACGCTTCGGTGTGCCCGGTAAATTACTGATCGGATCGGATTCTCATACCTGCACCGGCGGCGCGCTGGGAATGCTGGCCATCGGCGTCGGTGGGATGGACGTCGCGCAGGGCATGGCTGGTGAACCATACCGTGTCAAAATGCCCAAAATTTTTGGCGTTAAACTGACCGGTAACTTCCAGCCCTGGGTTTCTGCCAAGGATTTAATCCTGGAAGTGCTGCGACGCCACACTGTCAAAGGCGGTGTAGGGAAAATCGTCGAGTACTACGGCCCCGGCGTCCAGAATCTGACGGTCGGTGACCGAGCTAATATCGCCAATATGGGCGCTGAATTGGGCGCCACTACCAGCGTCTTCCCTTCTGACTATAATACCCTGGTTTACCTGAATGCCCAGGGTCGCGGGGATAGCTGGGTTGAACTGGCAGCAGATTCTAATGCGAAATACGATGAAATCGATGAAATCGATTTATCTGAACTGGAACCGATGATCGCCTGCCCTACTTCTCCTGATAACGTCGTTAAAGTCAGCGAGGTTGCAGGTAAGCAGGTACACCAGGTTATCGTTGGCTCATCTGCCAATTCTACGCTGCGAGATCTGCTCGTTGTAGCGCAAGCCATGATCGGTCGCACCGCTCATGCCCAGGTTTCGTTTGAAATCAATCCCGGCAGCCAGCAGGTCTATCTGAATGTCGCCGCTTTGGGCGGAGTGCAGACTCTGCTCCGGGCTGGCGCTCGCATCCACCAAAGCGGCTGTTTAGGCTGTATCGGGATGGGACAAGCGCCAGGCTCAGGAACCATTTCCCTGCGCACCTTCCCCAGAAATTTCCCGGGACGATCCGGCACCGATAACGATCAGGTCTATCTCTGCAGCCCGGAGACCGCAGTGGCTGCCGCGATCAACGGCATCATCACCGATCCCCGAGAATTGGGTGAATATCCTAATATAGAGCTTCCCGAAAAAGAGATCATTAACGATCGCATGCTGATCTTACCGCCGCATGATTCTTCGGGGGTTGAAGTGCAGCGCGGCCCTAATATTGTCCCCTTCCCCGACCTTGATCCGCCACCAGACGAAATGACGGCCGATATCCTGTTGAAAATGGAAGACAACGTCAGTACCGATGAGATTCTGCCTGCCGGCAATAAGGTTTTGCCCTTCCGTTCGAATATCCCGGCTATCGCAGAATTCTCATTTTCCCGCATTGACGATACCTTCCCCGCCAGAGCTAAAAAAGTCAAATATGGTGCGGTAGTCGGTGGGAATAATTACGGCCAGGGCTCCAGTCGTGAACATGCGGCCTTAGCGCCCCGTTTCTTAGGGGTGCGCGTGGCGCTGGTTAAAGGATTTGCCCGCATTCACCGGTCAAATCTGATCAATTTTGGCGTGCTGCCTCTGATCTATGCTGATCCAGCGGATCACGACGCGTTCCAGCAGGGCGGCAAAATCAAGTTCGAGAAACTTCATGACCAGATTAAAAATGGAAATGAAGTCAAAATCATCGATCTGGATAACAAACGCACAATCATTGCACGTCACAACATGTCAGATGGTGAAAAAGAGATCTATCTACAAGGTGGAGTGATCAACGCAGTTAGAAATAAAAAGTAGCAGAGGCTTCTATAATGGATAAAGGCGGGATCTTCCCGCCTTTTATTTTTATGCGCTCAGGCTCTGCCCGGCGCTTAAGCACCGGTCTACAGAAATACAACCCTGCTAAAGCAGGCTAACTCAAAACCAGCCGTCTTCAGGCGGGTTGAGTGGCAATTGTAGCCCCGTCCTTTCCCGAAGGGCCCGCTTGCAGAGCTACGCGGGAGGGCGAGGCAAGTGCTCCCATGCACCTTTTCACTTGACATTGCCTTGAAATTGCGCTATCTTTATCGAGGTTGTTCCTATATATAGAGTTATAGCGATCCGCAAACTGTGAAGAAACCGATTCCCGTCGGGGTATCTCCCCGGCATGTCCACCTGTCAAAGGAAGATTTTCATCGGCTGTTCGGACCTGACGACACGCTGACCCGCACACGCGATCTGACCCAGAAGGGTCAATTCGCGTCAGAACAGTTCGTCACGCTGGCAACGCCCGTAGGGAGAATTGAGCGGGTGCGTGTTCTGGGGCCGTTCCGCAATGCAACCCAGGTGGAGATATCACATTCTGAAGCGGTTAGGTTGGGATTGAATCCGCCGGTGCGGGATTCCGGAGATCACGAAGGATCGCCCGGCATTATGATCACCGGCCCGGCAGGAAGAACCGAAATCAGCCAAGGGGTTATTCTGGCTCAGCGCCACGTCCACATGACACCCAAGGATGCGCGGGAGTACGACGTCATCGATAAAGAAACTGTTTTTATGGCGCTGACGCCGCCGACGCCCAAGGGGATGAAGTCTGCGCCCCGCACGCTGATCTTCGGAGACGTTTTGATCCGCGTGCATGACGCCTATCGGCTCGATTTTCATATCGACACGGATGAAGCCAACGCCTCCGGAGCGCGCACCGGCGATCAGGCGATTCTGTTCAAGCTGGGGACAGGACCAATGCACAGCGAACGCCAATATTATCCGCAGAAACGTTTGATCAGCGAACACGACGTGCGCAAAGCCATCAAAGAGGGACTGACCATCCTGATCGAAGCGGGGACCATCATCACGCCATCCGCTCAGGATATTGGGCGAAAAGCTGGGGTTTTTGAGTATCGGTAGGAAGCACATTATGGCTGATGCATCGAAGCAATATTCATTGGAAGAGATAAAAGCCCTTCTCAAGAAGAGCCTGAAACATATTCGAGCAGAATATCATGTGAAATCCATTGGCTTGTTCGGGTCCTATGTGCATGGCGAAGCTTTACCGGATAGTGACTTAGACGTCCTGGTTGATTTCAGCAAACCAATTGGCCTGTTTAAATTTCTCGAACTAGAAGAGTATCTTAGTGATCTCTTGAAAATTAAGATTGACTTAGTTTCGAAGAATGCCTTAAAACCGAGAATTGGCAAACGTATTCTTGAGGAGGCGGTTTATTTATGAGAAATCTCTTCCGGGGGTATAAAACCCCCGGCTACTATTGTGGATGAGAAGCTTCAGTTGTATTTCTCAAATCGATGCTTGAACTGGTAAAGATACAGCTATATTGTCGATTATCACGATATCCATGTAAATAGCCGTAGGTTTTATACCTGCGGGAAGCATGTCTCATGAGCTATACTCAATTATATTATCATATTGTTTTCACCACTAAAAGACGAAATCCTGTCTTACTGGAGCCAAGGCGAGAAGAGCTATTTAAATATATTTGGGGAACTGTAAATAAATTAAATTGTCAACTTTACCGTATCAATGGAATAGAAGATCATATCCACGTGTTTTGTTCAATTCATCCAAAGGTCTGTCTCGCTGATTTTGTCAAATCAATAAAGGGAGCTTCTTGGAACTGGATAAGATCCAATGAGATATTTCCTGAGTTTACACAATGGCAAAACAGCTACAGCGCTTTTACGCATTCAAACAGCGAAAAGGATCGCATCATTCAATATATCATCAATCAACAAGAACATCACAAAGATTTATTGACCGAAGATGAACTGCAGATACTCTATGGTAATGCTGGATTAAAGTTTGATAAGAAATTTCTTTTATAAATGAATGTATTCCGGGGGTATAAAACCCCGGCTACTATTGTAGATAATAAGCTGCAATTGTATTTTTAAAATTGATGTTTGAACCAATAAAGATACAGATATATTGTCGATTATCACGATTTCCAGGTAAATAGCCGTAGGTTTTATACCTACGGAAAGTGATAGCACATGAACACCCACACCAACGCCCTCGGCATGGTGGAATTCAATTCCATCGCAGTGGGCATTGAAGCGACCGACGCCATGCTCAAGGTCAGCGAAGTCGATCTGATCATCTCCAAGACGATCTGTTCCGGCAAGTACATCGCGCTGGTCAAAGGAGACACGGCCGCCGTCAGAGCATCCGTCGAACGCGGCGAAGAGGTCGGCGAAATCGCCTGCGTGGACAGCTTCGTGATTCCCAATGTCCACGAATCACTGTTTTCCGCCTTCGCCTCAGCCACCCCTCCGCAGGAAGTCAACGCCCTGGGAATACTGGAATGCTTTTCGGTATCATCCTGTGTGCTGGCCGCCGACCGCGCCGTTAAAACCGCGCAGGTGACCATCATGGAAATCCGCATGGGAATCGGCATCGGGGGCAAGGCATTTTTCACCATGACCGGTGACGTCGCCGCAGTCCGTTCCGCGCTGGAAGCTGCCGCTCTGGTTGCTTCGGATAAAGGGCTGCTGGTACGCAAAGTTTTGATCCCCCAGCCGCGTGAAGAAGTCTTTAACGGGTTGACCTAACCATGACGAAACTAACCGAAGAACAGATTCGTTTAATCGCTAAAATCTCTCAGGAAGAGATGGGCGAAAACGCCAATTTGGATCAACTGCGGGATGTGGTCCAGCAGGTTGCAGATCATCTGGAGAGCAAGGGACCACTGCCGCAGCCTACGGTCGGCAATCCTCTGGTCATCTGCATTTCCGGCGACAGCCTGAAGAACTCTCAGACGTTGTCAGAAGCCTTAAAAGAGACCGGCTGCCGTGTCAGTGACCGTTCCGAAAAGATCATCGGACATTACCATACGTTGATAGCTCTGCTGGATAATCAGAATTGCACCACGGGGCTGGATGGTCTGGGACAAAAGCTGCAGGATGCCGGCAACCGTATGGGCGTGCGCATCATGCTGCTGACTGAAGAAGTTTTCCGCGGGCGATCCAACTCGATTTAAGTTGATAACGAATACTATGCGGGCCGTTTCGTAACGCGCGGAACGGCTTTTTTTCAAGCTAAATCAGGATTATTTCCTCTTGAGCCGACATTTATCAGGAAAAGCAAATACTCCTTTTGACGAGGATGAAATTACCGGAAAAGCGTACGACGCCCGCTTGATGAAGCGGCTGTTGACCTACGGTTTCCCCTATAAATTTCAACTGATCTCCTCGATAGTGTTATTGCTGGTCATCTCCGGGCTGGAATTAATCGGCCCTCTGCTGACCAAGTGGGCGATTGACGTCCATATCGCCAACAAGGATATTCCAGGGTTGATGCAGGTTCTGATCTTGTACGTGCTGGTTCTGTTCGGATTATTCTTCGGACGGTTCTACCAGATCTACCTGACCAACTGGGTCGGCCAGCGGATCATGTTCGATATCCGCAAAGAACTTTTCGGTAAGTTAGGGCATCTGTCAATTTCCTACTTCGACCGCAACCCGGTAGGCCGCATCATGACCCGCATCTCCTCGGATGTGGAAGTTTTGAACCAGATGTTTACTCAGGGCGTGGTAGCGGTTTTCGGCGATATTTTCATCATCATCGGCATCGTCATCACCATGCTGGTTTTGAACTGGAAGCTGGCTCTGGTGACCTTTGCGGTGCTGCCCATCCTCTTCTGGGTCGCCTTCT
>JAHJDJ010000241.1 GCA_018812585.1 bacterium | reverse complement strand
TGAACACAAAATCTAAAAAAACCATCAGCGACCTGCACTTCACAGCACATCTATGTGACTATTGTGGCTGTTGTGTCGCGGTTTGTCCGGTGGATTGTATCGAACTGGAAGAGACCAGCCTGGCGATCGACCGGAATATCTGCACCCTCTGCGGTAACTGTCCCAAAGCTTGTCCTGTCGGCGCACTTCAGGGGGAGGCCGCGTGATTCGTGATGCTTATGACGTTGTTGTCGTCGGGGGAGGTCCCGCTGGATCGATGTCCGCGCGCCACGCCGCCGCAGGAGGCGCTTCAGTTCTGTTGCTGGAGAAAGATCGCGATTTAGGTCTTCCCGTCCGCTGCGCAGAAGGCGTCGGCAAAGAAGCGTTGGATCGCTACGTCGATCCCGATCCTCGCTGGATCTCCAGTAAACTGGGTAACGTCCGTTTTACCGCGCCTGATGGCACCCAGGTCGATTTGCTGACTAACACCGTCGGATACATCCTTAACCGCCGCGTTTTTGATCATGAACTGGGGCGTCAAGCAGCGCAGGCAGGAGCGCAGGTTATCACCAAGGCCTATGTCAATGGACTGCTTACCCGTAATGGCACGGTCCAGGGAGTAAAAATCAAACTCCCAGATCGGTCGTTGGAAGTGAAAGCCAAAATCGTCATCGGCGCTGATGGCATTGAATCCCGTGTAGGTCGCTGGGCCGGGTTGCGAACCCATTGGGCGCCGAAAGATTTTGAAACCTGCTATCAGATGACTTTAGGCGGTATTGAAGTCGACGAAGATTTTGTCGATTGCCATTTCGGTAATGACGTCGCGCCCGGCGGATACGCTTGGGTTTTCCCCAAAGGTAAAGATATCGCCAACGTCGGCTGTGGCGTTTCTGTGAGCCGGACTAACGGAAAAAACGCCAAACAGTGGCTCGAGCAGTTTGTAGAACATCACTTTCCCAAAGCCTCTGTTTTAGCCTGCGTTGCCGGAGGAGTCCCTGCCGGAAAGCTGCCTAAAAAACTGCACGGGAACGGCTTTATGATTGTCGGAGATGCCGCCGCCATGGCGAATCCATTGACCGGCGGCGGAATTACCAACGCGTTGGCAGCAGGCAAAGTTGCCGGAGAAGTGGCTGCTGGCGCCATCCGCAAAGAATCCTGGAACGAGAAAGTTCTGGCGGAATTCTCACAGCGCTGGGATAAAGGTTGGGGGAATGATCAGAGGCGTTTCTATATGATCAAAGAAGCGGTGCATCATCTGTCAGATGATACCTTCAATCGAGCCGCACACATTTTGTGCAAAATGCCGCTGCAAGATCGCACCTTGAAAAAGGTGTTTATGACTACATTAGCGCATGACCCCAAAATATTGATAGAAATCGCTCGAAGTTTTGTTTAAATGGGAACCTGCGAGGAAGCCATTGACCATCTCGAATTTCATAAGTATACTGCGGGTATTACTCCTGGTGCCTATCTTCCAGGGGCTTAGTCAAAATACACCTGCAGGCACCGCTTGGGCGCTGTTTTACATGACGCTGGCAGTCATCTCTGATTTCCTGGACGGCTGGCTTGCAAAGCGGTTGAATCAGGTCACCGATTTAGGCAAAGTTCTGGACCCTATCGCCGACAAGCTGTGTCTCATCGGCGTCACAATAATGCTGACCTTACCGATGCGTTCTAATCCGATGCCTTTTTGGTTCCTGGTCGTGTTGATTGTTAGAGATACTTCAGTTGTCATCACAGGGTATATCTTATACAAACAGAGAGGCTACGTCAGCGCCTCGAATATCTGGGGTAAAAGCACCTCCACCATAATCGCCGTGCTGCTGATGACCTACGTACTGAATATTAAACCGGACTCCCCTTGGTTATTTTGGTTGCAACAGGGATTCCTGCTCTGGTTGGCGCCCAGTTTCCTCATGGTATCCATGCTTTCCTATGGCCGGCGCTTTTACGATGTCATGTGGGGAACGAAAAAAGAGTTTACGCGAACAAGTCTCATGCAGACTGACCAGGCCCGCTCCAATAAATCTGATCCCCAACCTTATAATACAGAAGAGTTAAAATAAAGCATGAGTAAGCTGGTTTTCTACAATTCTCTCACACGGCAGAAAGAAGAATTTAGGTCGATAAACCCTGGTGAAGTCCGCCTTTATACGTGCGGGCCGACAGTCCACGATTACGCGCATATCGGCAATTATCGGGCTTACATCTTCGAAGACCTCCTGAGACGCACTCTGACGTTCTTCGGTTATCAGGTGAAACAGGTCCTTAACATCACCGATATTGACGACAAAACCATCAAAAAGAGCCGTGAGCAAGGGCTATCCTTAAAAAGCTATACCGACACCTTTACGAAATCGTTTTTCGACGACCTGAAAACGCTCCGCATCGAACCCGCCGAGGTATACCCTGCGGCGACCGAGCACATCCCTGAAATGATCGATCTGATCCAGAAATTGATCGACAAAGAGCACACCTACACCGCAGATGGTTCTGTCTATTTCAAAATCAGCACATTCCCTGACTACGGCAAACTGTCCAACATCCAACCGGATCAGTTAATCTCCAGCGCACGCGGCGATTCCGATGAATACGAGAAGGAAGACGTGCGCGATTTTGCCCTCTGGAAAGCCTGGACTGAGGATGACGGAGACGTCTTCTGGGAAGCTCCTTTCGGCAAGGGACGTCCCGGCTGGCACATCGAATGTTCCGCCATGGCGACCAAATACCTGGGCACGCATTTTGACATCCACACAGGCGGTGTGGATAATAAATTCCCGCATCATGAAAACGAAATCGCCCAATCGATCTGCGGTTACGGTGGACCGTTTGTCGATACCTGGCTGCACTGCGCCCATCTGATGGTCAACGGCGAGAAGATGGCAAAATCGCTGGGGAATTTCTACACCCTTCGAGAAATCCTGGATGCCGGCTTTTCTCCCCGTGTCATCCGTTATTTCCTGTTGTCTGCTCATTATCGGCAGCAATTGAACCTGATGTACGATCCTGAAACCGGCAGCCACGACAGTTTCAATGCCGCAGCGAGCGCTCTGGAACGCATCGATGAATTCAAAGCCAAACTGGCAGATATGAAGCAGCATTCCGCCGCCGGTGATTTGATCAGCCGCAAAACCATAGAACTATTGGATCACTCACGCATAGCCTTCAAGGACGCGCTGGCAAACGATCTGGATATTTCCGGAGCTTTAGGCGTCGTGTTTGGCATGATCAAAGAAGCCAACAAACGCATCGCCAGCGGCGAGCTGTCAAACATGGACGCTCAAGCCGTCTACGAACGTCTGCTTCGCTGGGATGAGGTGTTGGGGGTTCTGGAGCCGGATCAAACCGATGAAATCGACGCCGCCAGCATAGAAGCGTTAATCGCAGAACGCAATCAGGCGCGCGCAGATAAGAATTTCGCCCGTTCAGACGAAATCCGCGATCAGTTACTGGCAGACGGCATTATCATTCAAGACACGCCGCAGGGCACCAAATGGCGGAAGAAATAGAGTTTTCTATGGGTTAGGAATTAAAAAAGAAGTCCGGGCCATGCATACCCGGACTTCCTTACTTCACGAGAACTTGCCTGCTCTTTCAAATTCTACTTTACCAGCATCGCCTTGACCACCTGACTGGTGCTTTCGGTGTTAAAATGCAGGAAATACATCCCGGACGGCAGCGGACTGCCGTCCAGGATCAGACGATAACTGCCGGCCTGACGGTATTCGCTGACCAGATCGAGAACTTTCTGCCCGCGCACGTTGTACAGCGCCAGATCGACATAGCCCGATGTAGGCAGGACATACTCCACGCTGGCCATGGGATTGAACGGATTCGGTGATATCGACGCGACTGCTGCTTCAGTTGGTCTATCAGCGTTATCCTCTATCGGTTTGACACACTCCGAGCATTCGCCGTCCCAGCAACTCGATGTAAACCGAGGCGTACCGGCCGCCAGAGTCCCGCTCTTGCTGAAATCAAAACTGCCAAAGCTCCAGACACTCTGAGTCTGCAAATTTCCTACAAAGGTATAGTAGGTATAATCACCAGCCGGTGATCCTCCGGCGACGCCTAAGAAAAGATCCCGTTCAATCGAGGCGCCCGCTGGCAGATTTAAGTTGCGCGATATAACCGGACCGAAGCTGGAATTATCCGGCATACGCAGCTCTGTCCAAACGTCCGCATTCTGGAATGCCCCGGACAGGTTATCCAGGTTGACAGTGAAATCGATATTACCTCCTTCTGGAGGGACTGTTGTGCCGGCCGGAGTCATGACGATACTGAATGCGGGCATGCTGAAGGCGTAGAAGGCGCTGTCTTCCACGGCGATATATCGCTGATCGGCAGAAATACTGGTGTAAACCTCTTCATGGCCGTCCGTCCAGCGAAGGATCACTGAATCCGCTGCAGTGTTTGATCCTAAGCCGAATTCCACTGGCAGCGAGGAGAAGCACTGGTAACCGCCGCCCCCCCAGACTTCGCGTATCTGACGATCTGATCCGGTTACCACGGTGACACGGACGCCCACACCAGCACGATTGGTGGTTGTGCGTCCTGAAGGATTCACTGTCAGCCAGTGGTTTGCGTTGCCGGAATTGATGTAGAGTTTATCCATGACGTCCAGGTTGGAAAAATAGAGGTCTGGAAAGCCATCGCCATTGACGTCACCGATGCCTAAGCCATCCGTGTATAAAAAGTCGGAGATGCCTGCAGCAATGGTTTCATCACTGAACGTGCCATTTGCCTGGTTGTGCCACAGTTTATCGTTGTAGTTTTCAGCATTGGTGACGACGATATCCAGCCAACCGTCGTTGTCAACGTCTGCCCAACTGAAGGTGCGCCCCTGCTGGTTGTCATTAATGCCTGCTGAAATCGATGCGTCGCTGAAGGTGCCATTACCTTCATTGTGCAGCAATTCATCGATACCGGCGCGGTTGACCAGGTAAAGATCGAGGTAACCGTCATTATCGTAGTCTGCAAAGATAGCAGACTTGGTGATACTGGTTCCCGCCGTCACGGCATCGGTGATGTTGGTGAAAGTGCCTCCCTCGTTGCGGAAGAGATAGTTTCCGGTATATTCGTTGGTTACGTACAAGTCGGGATCTCCATCATTGTCGAAATCACCGGCGCTGGCGCCCTGTCCAAACTCATTGGGAATATCAACGCCCAATGCAGCCGCAACGTCAGTGAAAGTGCCATCACCATTATTGTGATAGAGGAGATTAGGTTCAATTCCCATGTGGTTGGCGCTGACAACATAAAGATCCAACCAGCCGTCTGAATTATAATCGAACGCCACGGCATTGTGATTCTCGTAGATGCTTCCAGTCCCGGAAGCGGCCGTTACATCAATGAAGGTGCCGTTGGCCTGCCCGAAGTAAAGGTAGTTGGGAGTTCCCAGGTAGTCATGACTGGTGATGTAAACGTCGAGGATCCCATCATTATTGAAATCGGCCGCCAGGACATTGGTCGATGGTCCGTTTCCGGATATATTCGCTTCTGTAGTCGCTTGTTCAAAGGTCGCATCACCGCGTGACCGATAAAAATAGTTGTCTCCGGCGATGAAACCGCCCCCTGCAAGGTACAAATCTTCGTGGCCGTCGAAATTATAGTCGAAGAAAGCGGCGCCTTGCGAGTTGGTCACCAGCTCCAGTCCGGCTTCTACAGCTTGATCGAAAAATGTAATTCCGATGACGTTAGCTTCTGCGTTTACTTTATTTGACGTTGTCAGGATCAGTAGAGTCAGATTAAAGAAAACGAAGAATTTATAGATATTTTTAATTCGATTCATCTTCTGCCCCGCATATTGTTTAGTGAAATTGATACTGTGTCGCAATTGACTTATAAAGTAATAACGAACAGTTCCCCCAAAATATTTGTTTCAGGGAGAATAAAAATGATATACGAAGTAAAACGGCTGGATCTCATGGCCATCTTTAAGGTCAGTTTTCTGGTCTATCTGGTGCTCGGCTTTCTCATCGGTATCGTTTATGGAATGGTGATCATGAGCATGATGACGATGATCGCGCCGTTACTCGAAACAGAGGTCTTCAGCGATTTCGGACAGATGTCCTTCGCTTCAACGATGCTGCTGGCCTTTATCATGTCGCTGTTTCTGGCGGTCGTCTGGTCGATCCTGACTGTCATCGCAGCAGGTGTGTACAATGTTATGGCGGGGTGGGTGGGAGGAATCCGTCTGGAACTCTCACAATACCAGTCCAATAGTCCGCAGTTTATGCCGCCCCAGGCTCCGCTTGCAGCGCCGCCCCAAACTCCCGAAGGTGGAACCCATGCCTGACGTGCGAGTACGGTTCGCGCCCAGTCCCACCGGATCACTCCATGTTGGCGGGGCGCGCACAGCTCTGTTTAATTGGCTTTATGCGCGGCATACCAGCGGGAAGTTTGTTCTGCGCATTGAAGACACGGATAAGAAGCGGTCGACGCCTGAGGCGGTTCAAGTGATCTTTGATGGTCTCAAGTGGCTGAATATCGACTGGGATGAAGCCCCTCTGTTCCAGAGCGAACGGCTTTCGGCGCATAAAGACGCCGTCGCAGCCTTACTGCAGAATGGCTCGGCATACCGCTGCTTCTGCGCGCCTGAAACCATCGTTGCCGACCGGCAAGCCGCTGAAAAAAGGGGAGAGGGCTACTCGTATCCGCGTACCTGTTTAAACCTGAACGAAGCTGATATTCAGGCTAAACTGGATGCCGGTGAACCCTATGCGGTACGGTTCAAAATTCCGGAAGGAGTCACCGAGTTTAATGATGCCGTGCTGGGGCTTATCAGTACGCCTAATAAAGATATTGACGATTTTATCCTGTTGCGAAGAGATGGAACACCGGTCTATATGGTGGCAGTGGTCGCCGATGATGCGCACCAGGGAGTAACCCACATCATACGCGGCGAGGACCACACCACCAATACACCCAAGCAAATATTGCTTTACCAGGCTTCAGGATTACCCGTGCCCCAGTTTGCACATATTCCACTAATCCTCGGTCCCGATAAAAAGCGCCTCTCCAAAAGACATGGCGCCACCTCAGTGCTGGAGTACCGCGCAGATGGCATACTTGCAGAAGCGATGCGAAATTACCTCGCCCTGTTGGGCTGGTCGCCCGGTGACGACCGCGAAGTGATGAGTCTGGATGAATTGATCGCCGCGTTCGATCTGGATCGTCTGAATAAATCCGGCGCCGTTTTCGACGAGACGAAACTTGAATGGATGAACGGCCAATATATTTCAACCCTGCCCATTGACGTCATCTGGCAGAATATTGAGCCGCATCTGACGAAAGCTCTAACCGAAAAGAATATCCCCCTGCCCGATGCAGAGACGGGCCTTCAGTTTGCTGAACTCTATCGAGAACGGCTGAGGTCATTCCGCGAAGCGCCGCAAAAACTGCTGCTTTTCTTCAAAGATCCAAGCGAGTATGATGAAAAAACCGTGCGGAAGCGCTGGAAGCAGGATTCTCCGGATCACCTGCGTCTATTACAGCAAAAACTGGAAGAACTGCCTAACTGGGATCACGACCGCCTCGAAGAGCTGCTCAACAGCCTCGCCGACCGCCTGGGATTAGGCCGCAGTAAATTGATTCATCCGTTGCGCCTGGCATTGACTGGCGGCGCTGCCAGCCCTGGAATCTTTGCTGTGATGGTATTGCTGGGAAAAGATTGCTGTCTGCGGAGAATCAGATTGGCGCTGGAGCGGATAAAGTGAAATTGCGGCAGATTTTGCCTAGCTCAAGGAAGAGTCAGGAATAAAATATTATCACTTTATAAAAAATATCACTTGACTTTAGGGAAAAAATATGTTTAATTATACGTTATCATTAGGATAAATACGCCTAACGCTACTAAATGCTTAATAACGATACACTTAGGAAATCCTGAAGGGAGAAACGTATGCGATTTGTATGCAGTTTTGTTGTGATCATCCTACTGGCCGGTTCAGCGTTTGCCGCCTATATCCCCATGGGGACTGCGCAGAATGCCGCTGACTGGGCCGCCGAATCAACCTGGGGAACCGTGACCCTTCTGGAAGCAAAGACTCTGCTACGACCCGATGAAACGCCTTCCTCCTACTGCTTCATCTTTGGTTATAACGGTGTAACCACCTTAGACGAATCCATCATCGATGATGGATACCAGATGCGTCAAATCGGCCTGATCGATGAAGGTTGGGATGTTGCCCGAGGCGCCGATTCTTACTGCTATGTCATCGTTTCCACGGATAATCAATACGGTCCAGTGTTGGAAATGTGTGATGGTTTACCGGCCCACAAAATCTTTCGCGAAGATGTGAAAGATATGGGTGAAGTGATCTACGGGACAGACGTAGAAATCTTCGGGTTCTACTACCTGGCTCCGCTGGAAAACTGGTATCGAG
>JAHJDJ010000240.1 GCA_018812585.1 bacterium | reverse complement strand
TGAAAACGCGAAAAGACTTGACTTTCGGGAAAAATTATATTAATTTCTTTTTTGCTTTAGAATTGTTGCCACTCTAGCTCAGTTGGTAGAGCACCGCCCTGAAAAGGCGGGTGTCCCCAGTTCAATTCTGGGGGGTGGCACGAAAAAAAAGGCGCCTTATCTGGGGCGCCTTTTTTGCATTATTTGAGGATGGTTAATTTCCCGACCTGTATCTCTTTATCTACTTTTATTCGATAGAAGTACGTGCCCGACGTCAATTCAACGATATCAAGAGACACCTTCCTTGCGCCCGATTCAAAACTGAATCTGTCACGGTATACTTGACGACCCAGCACGTCCATAATCGTCAATTCGACAGTTGCTGGATGTGATAATTCCAAGGGGAATGTTACCCATGAATTACATGGATTGGGATAGGGCGGTTTCAAGTGAATGCTAAGCGGTACTGGGGCGGGAGAGACATACGTCCCATATTTGTTGATTGACACCGTATGAAAACCCAAATCCAGATCAGGCAATAGGGTCATTATCCGGTTACCCCTTAGTACGTAATCGGCAGGAGAACCATTGACCATCGGTGGTAGTCCTACAGATTGTGTATCAGCTAAAACCTGCACGATAGTCTGTCCATTCTGTGCTGATCCAAAGAAACTCAACTGATAAGTGTCATCCGTATCTTCATACTGAACCCCCCACCAGTTCCTCGATTCCTCGCACATATAAGCATAGTCATGCGGGAAAAGGTAGGTCAGGTTGGGAAATGTAGATTCAATCTGAGTAAAAGCGCCGTCAACTACATCAAAGTGTTCCGGATGATCTAACGAAAAGGTAAATCCGGGATGTCCGCCTGTTAAAACGAATTCGCCCCTCTCCAGGTTAGAAATTGCGACGGTGGTTCCTGACCAGCTTGAATAATCCAACCACCAATTTGTATTAGATTCCCACAAGACTCCTTCAGGGCGGATGATAGTCCCAAGCAAGCAGGTACCACTGGTTGTCCACCCGCGATCGAGGAACACAGTCCCCGATTTTATCACCTCAATGACTGTGGGAAGATGATGCTTGAAGCCCGCAAAACGCGCCGTGCGCATACTCAGGCTGCTTAGACCACTGGCTTCCAGATCACGATTGATCATACCGAAAGTTGCTGAATCGAATTCAGGATTGTAAAAATTGAATTCGTGGGTGTTGTCGCCACCTAGCATATGGAGTTCGTTGGGTGTATGGTGATAACAGTGAAATCCAGTGGACATTCGATCTTCCCAGCCATAAACAGTTGTTCCACCGTCCTCCAGCATATTGAACCATTCCTTATATTCCTCTGTTGCCATGGTAGGCATATGTAGGTTACCATGGAAGTGACACCATTCCGGACCTTCACCATCCCACCATACAGGAAATGTAAAATCGTTAAAACCGCCATTCCCTATCAAATTTCCCGGCACTGAGATACGTTCAACTGCAATGTCATCAAACCAGGCCATGCTGGTGCCGCCATTGATTCCTGCATTGATGGTCAGCCAACTGTTGTTACCCGCTGAAAATTCCGCATCAACGAAGGTCCAACTGCACGGGCTGTCAAATATAATTTCTTCTGGCGAGACAATTGGTTCATTTCCTGTGAGCAATATTCCGGCGGTGCCACTTGATAGTGAATCAATGCGGATCCATCCTGTTACACGAAGATCATCATTCGGTTCGCAGGTGAAGGTTTGATAAACCCAGGATTCACCCGGTTCATAGTGTGAAACCGTCAATGCGCCTTCACCTTCGATTTGTTCCAGAGTATCCACACTAACGAAGTTTTCCGGCGTCGACCAATATGGAATCATCGGCTTAAAAGGATAATAGTTCAATATCTTATCCACCGCCAGCAACATCACGTTTTTCATCTCAGGATGATTCTCGAGGAGTTGCACTATCTTTCCACCGTATGGAGTGTTCGGATTTGAAGGCGTCGTCATGGGATTGAAATAGTCGCCAGGAATGGGTGCTTCATCCCACATCAAAGCCAAACCCTGATCTGCAGCGTTCGGCATTCCGGAAAGCATCATATAACCCGTGTCCCCAAATGGAGTTTCATCATCTGGGGATGAAATACATAACTGAACTTCACCCCAGATAGAACGTTCTGGTGTTAACGCGGAACAGATCCGTGGGAATTCACCCACCGGAAAAGTCGTCACCGGGTAGCGGCTCTGCAACCACTCCTGTTCGAGGTAATCATTTTTGATTTGCCAGCGTGCCTGGAAAGGATCAGGCTGCACAATCCACAACGCTCCGCCGGGTTTGGATAACTTCCAGGCGCTTCGTAAGGCTTTTGTAAGTGCTCCGGAAATAGTCATGTTCAGGTCGTATGAATCCACCAGACCGACATGGTTGTATCCCTTCAATCGATCCCAGGAAGTGATTTCCCAAGACCAGACCATCCCAATCTCAAATTCGGCTAATTCGTCGGCGTCAACCCGCCAAGCAATATGCAGTCCATTATTCTGCAGAGTATAATAGAAAGTAGTCCGAACCAGCAAATCGGGATATGAATCTTTTTCCAGGTACAAAGAAGAAAAGACACCTTCAGTGTTTGAATACTGTGTCGTTGTCCCAGGCGCGAGTTTGTACCCATCCGCGTAAACCATGCCAGCGAACGCCATGTCTTCCAGGATATCCCCAATGGGCTCGCTGAACGAACTGAATTCCACCAGACTTCCAGGTGGATGTGAATCGATCCAATCTTCTGCGATGACAACGCGGTAATTATTATTCTCAAGAGTTAACGCGTTGCCGTCAAAGCATATTGAGAATGCCAGTATCAGGCTAAAGAAAATTTTAGTTCTTAGCATGAGAAACCTCCTGAACCATTCAATTAGAGTACACTGCCAAATGATACGAAAATAATTCAGTGATTGCAAGCGTATTTTTTTACGGCGGACCATCCCCCCTCCCCCTTTTCTTTCTTTATCGCCTATCAGCTTGACATTTCGGGGAAAATATCGTATCTTATTCTAAGTAACCACTTGCTTTGAGGCACAGAATCATGCACGGTAAAACATTTATTCTCATACTGCTCGCGGGACTTCTATTCTGGTGTTCGCAAGCCTATGCCATCGATCCCGGTTATCACGATAACCAGGAAATATATGATGAGATCACCGCCTGGGCAGACAGCCTGCCCGATCTCGTCCGTATCGACACCATCGGTTACAGCCACAACGATCACCTGCCCATCTGGGGCGTGAAGATTTCCAATAATGTGCACGTGGACGAGGATGAAGCGACTGTTCTTTTCGTCGGCAATATCCACGCAGAAGAACTGATCGGTACGGAAATCATCATGGCTATGATCGATTCTATTTTAACGTATCGCTTCTCATCGTTCCCTGTCAACTATGCAGATTGGATTTTCGGGCTGGAAATGTGGTTTATTCCTACGATCAATCCGGAAGGCCACCAGGTCGTCATGGACGAGATTGATACTTCCTTTCGCAAGAACAAACACGACTGCAATCAGAATGGTATATTCGACTATCAGTTTGGTGTTGGTGGAGATATCGACGGTGTGGATATGAACCGAAATTTCCCTCTGAACTGGGTTAAAGGTGATACCTTCATGCAGACAGGTGGTAACGAATATTATGACTATTTCAGAGGTTTTGAACCCCTCAGTGAAGCAGAAACCCAAGCGTTGTGGGATCTGGGTGTACGTGAAAAGTTCTCCTTCTCGGTTTCCTGGCACTCAGCCCGGCAGGGAACCTTATCAGAACAGATATTCTATCCCTGGAACTGGTATCCGGGTAAATATTCCCCCGATTCGTTTCTAATCCAAAACGTTGGCAACACGATGGCCAGCCTGATTCAGGTATCCTCCGGTGGCAGCAGCTACACACCTTCCTTCACTGCCGGTGACCGCGGCAATCAACACGATTCGTTTTATGCCTGGTTCGGCACCAACTCCTATCTGATCGAAGCAGGTCCCGGAATTCAATCCCCTTATACCATTGTTAAGAACATCGTCGAAGAGAATCTGGAGGGCGTCTATTTCATGCTGGACCGCGCCGCCGGTCTGGCTGAGTTGGGTGATAATTCGCAGCTAACCGGAACAGTAATCGATGCTGTCACAGGAGCAGCTTTAGCCGCAGAAGTAAAAATACCACAGCTTCATAACGCCTATCTGCAGCCTCGCATTTGCGATAGTACTTATGGCCGTTACAGACGTTACCTCAGACCCGGCAGTTACGATCTCGAAGTCCGCCTGAGGGGATACGAACCACATATCGCTACCGGCTTAGCCGTCAATCCGGGTGGTGCGCGGACTTACAACGTTCAGCTTACCCCTAAACCGGTATATTACTTTGGTGGAAAAGTCCTCTCAATCGGAGGTGATCCCTTAGCCGGCACCCTTTACATCAACGGCATTGACGTCGCTGATACGCTGGTTATTGGATCGAATGGAGAATTCACGCATCACTTGCCCGAAGGCGATTATGAATTGATATTCGATGTAGATGGCAAAGTCGTGCGCTTCGATTACTTGACGCTTGATCAGGCGCGCTACATCGAATTTGAGCTATCGGACGCAGAAATCGTCTTCTTCGATGATTTCGAAAGTGGAATCAGCGCTTGGACGGAAGGCGGAGACGATCCCGACTGGGGCACAGAAATCTCCGATTCTCTCTGGGATGGCAGTATGGTGCTTTCCGACAAGCCCTATTACCTGTACGATGGCAATGAAGAGAACTGGGTCGAATTGGCCAATCCTCTGGATCTGAGCGACAAGACGACCGCTTCACTCCGCTTCGATCACTGGTATTACTTTGAACCCGGCTACGATTCCTGCTGGGTCGAGGTCAGTGACGACGACGGCGGCAGTTGGATGCCTTTAACTTCCGGATTCTGGGGGCAGGATATCGGTTGGGGAGAGGCTTTCGCTTCACTGGACGATTACTGTGGCTCGGATGACATTACGATTCGATTCATGATTTCGACCGATGGCACCATGAATGAAGAAGGTTGGCGCATTGATAATGTCGAGATCGCGGCCGCGGATACAGTCGTTGGCGTTGATCCGCAGCCGGACCTGCCCCCGAGCCACCTACTCTATGCGCTCTATCCCAATCCCTTCAATTCCGATTTAAGCATTTCGCTGGATTTGCCCAGCACTCAAACTCTAAGCGTCTCAATCTGGGATATCGCCGGCCGGCAAGTTGCAGAAATCTATTCCGGCAATCTGTCACAGGGCGGCCACCGCCTCGCTTGGCACGCTGAGAATAATGTCACCTCCGGGCTCTATTTCGTGCGTATCGAAACTGAAGCCGCTGTAAATATCAGTAAAGTGCTTTATCTGAAATAATCTGGCGAATAACGCCAGTGGTTTATGGCTTTTAACTAAATATTTTGACACAATTTTGTAGAGCGGTAGCTTACTGCCGCCAGCGGGGGCAAGCCCCCGCGCTACTGTTAAGATAATTAATCAGCGTTCATTGTGGGGCTTCCAGAAGAATATCCGTAGCCCACGCCCTTCAGGGCTGGGTGTAACATAGCTTCGCGGCAGGGCTGGGCAAGCAAAACGGAATATATAGACCCAGCGCTGAAGCACTGGGCTACAGATGAACTTGGGAAGGCCGCTGAAGCGGCCTGTGGAGGTGACTTTGCCACACAGATCTTTTTCAAAAATCTATTTACACATAACTTGGCATACTAAAGAAAACAGACCACTTATTGATCAGAAATCATTAAAATCCTTACAACAGCTTGTTCGTATTAGATGTGAAATTGAACGGGAAGTGCAGTTTATTACCTTTGGTGGGTATCAGAATTATGTTCACCTTGCTGTAAAGATACCACCCACGTTGAATATCTCGAAATGGATTGGTGAGATTAAAGGTTATACTTCTCATGAATTGACAACAAGAACGCAGACGAAGCAATTTTCCTGGCAGGAAGGTTATGGCGTTGTCAGTTTCAGCAGTCGCGATTTTAATATGATAGTGAATTATGTTGAAAATCAAGAAGAGCATCATCAATCCAATAACTTATTTGATAATTTAGAAAAGATAACTGAGTGATTCAGCCCCTTTCATGGGGCTTCCAGAATAACATCCGTAGCCCACGTCCTTTAGGGCTGGGCGAACAGGCTGG
>JAHJDJ010000239.1 GCA_018812585.1 bacterium | reverse complement strand
GGGGATGACGCTATCTCGCCCCCCAGATACGGTCATCACGAGGAAGTTCACCGATCACATCGGGGAACGACGAAGTGATCTTCGCGACCTATCGCGAGCGTCAAAACGCGCTATAAGTGAGCATGATAATGCTTCGTTTCCATAGAAATGAAAACAGAAGCAGGGCAATCGGCGGGCGATGCCCAGCCCTGAAGGACGTGGGCTACAGATGCTACAAGCCCCATGAATGGGGCTCTACGGGGAACCCACCGCAAGCGGTGGGGCGGCGGGCGGGGATGACGCTATCTCGCCCCCCAGATACGGTCATCACGAGGAAGTTCACCGATCACATCGGGGAACGACGAAGTGATCTTCGCGACCTATCGCGAGCGTCAAAACGCGCTATAGGTGAACATGATCATGCTTCGTTCCCGTCGAAATGAAAACAGAAGCAAGGCGACCGCAGGGCTGAACCTTGCTGTCAGAACCACTGAACTCCGCTGATCTCCCTGAAAAACACTGAATAAAGCACGGGAGACATCAGTGAAATTCAGTTTTTTTCAGTGCCTTTCAGTGGTTAAGACAAAAAAAAACATGCTTCGTTCCATTGAAATGAAAACAGAAGTATGGTACCCGCCGCGGGGCAGCGGGCTTTCCTCTATTTTAGAATAAACCCGGCTGGCGAGCCAGCCTGGCCAACCGTCGTCGATAAAACACGGTCATTGCGAAAAAATTCGACGTAGTCGGTATGCAGCGAAGCAATCTTCGCGACCTATCGCGAGCGTTGGTGCGCTACAAGCCGATGCGCGTGGAAAGTAAATCAAAGCAGAGTGGCGGGGCGATGGGCTGATTAGCAGGTCATCCCTGCCTGTGCCTACGGTAATCCGGCATCTAGAGCAGTGGACTCTGCAGAGGGAAGCATCCCCTTTTATGGCAGTGAGGCACGGGTGCTAAAACAAAACATGCTTCGTTTCCATTAAAATGAAACAGAAGCATGCCACCCGCCGCAATATATGTTCTCATCTCATTAAATGCTAAATCAGGCTATTTAGATAATTTCCAAAATATCTGTTGTAAAATCTGCCAAAAGAAAGAGGCTGTCTCGGATGAGGCAGCCTCTTTTATGATAAGTTGATGTGAATTCTTAAGCTTGGATATTAATCTCAACCGCTCCTATTGTGTGCCCAGTTAATTGAGTTCCCGCGGGTATTACCGCGTTTTTTCCGTGCATTAGAAGCGCAAGAATGCAACATAAGATAGTAATAACGACTGATTCAGTTAATGCACCTTCACCCTCTTTGTTTAATGTTGCATTAGCTATCGGAATCATCGTTCCGCCCACAGACATCACAGAATTGACCTGAATCGTTAACCGACCCGCTCTACCAACAGCACCTGCTTTTTGCGCTGATGTTACCACGGCATCACATTGTGCACCTGCTTGTATCAGTACTTGACCCTTGACAATAACATCGTGTGCAACGGTGACAGGTACCTTAGAGCCTGCGCTATACTCTTTCGAACTAATTTCATGGTCTATCTTAACAAAAACTGGAGTTCCTGCAGGAATTGTTTCTTTCACTGTTTGTGAAATAGCAAAATCAATTCCAAGCGGCAGAATGGAATACCAAATTACTATCATTATTGATAGTATTTTACACCACTTACTTCGACAAAGAGACATTGTACTCCTCCACGCTAATTTAGTAGTTGATTTCATTAAGATACTCACGGACTAAATCCCTATTTCTTCGATCAGTTGCCTTGTAAGATCCATAAATACTTCCAACGTACCATCCGACGGTTATGAAACCAGTTAAATATCCAATCCCGTCTACGTTTTCATTGAAGCTGGCAATCGTCGCCCAAGTTGTTAAGCTTAATACCGTAATAGCAGACAGGGAGGTTTTAAAATGCCCCGCATATAAATAACCTAATCCTGGCATAACACCTAGAACAGCCCCAGTGGTTGGGTTTCTGAATGAAACCTGCATAGTATCTCGTGTTTTTTGGATATAATCTGAAGAAAGCTTTGAAAAAGGTGAGGTATCAGGGATTGCATCCCAACTGTAAATCGCTTCAGATAAATTCCATAAATGAGCGTTGGCGCACCCAAGGAGAAAGTTTTGTCTATTACGATCGAAATCTTTTTGAGGCGAATACTTTGCTAAAACACCGATACCTCTTACGTGATCTCTGTTTTTCATCTGTAATACTGCATAAGTTAATTGAAAAGGATGCCACAAAGGAACATCGACAGTATTAAGGACATTTTCACACCATATTATTCCATTCTTGTAGTCGCTATCAGCAAGATAGGTTTCTGCAATTTTATTTGATATATCAAGGGTACTATTGGAATCACCATCAACTAAAAAGTAAGCCTTCAGATATTCATATCTTGCATAGTCAAAAAATCCTGCTCTAAAGAATGCGTCTCCAGGACTCCAATCTGCGGCGTTCAAATCAATGGTACTAATTAGTAAGATTGTGCAACATATAAAATATTTCATTTTAATCATGGCAAATCCTCGTATAAATAGTGTCCTTCCTGCAAAACTCTTTCATAAAAGTGTAGATCATGTCCACATCGCAATAAACGGTCATAAACCATCAAGCTACCTAGAAGAAATCCTTGCTTATTGATAGCGATAGAGCCGTATTTCGAGCACGTCGGATACATTGGACACGAATGATCGTCTATATCTGTAATGAAATTCTGATGAATCCCGATCAGTATGGCAATTGATTTGTCTGCGTAATCAAAAAATCCAGAATCATTATTGCCTATCGATGATGGTTCTGATGGAGAGTCAAAAACTATGGAGGTAGGATTATATGCACAAGAATCAAAAAGGAGTAGAAATACAAACAACGCTAGAAAATGAGCTACCCTTTTTCGTGTAAAAACGTGCATTATTCTCCTTGTGCTTATCTGGTTATGAAATATTTTCAGATTTTTGAAATCTTATTCGAACCAAAAATGGATATTTCAACATTATGCTAAAGCTAAGGTCAAGAGGTGCAAATGTCAAGAAATATTTTTATAAATCGTTAACTAATTCTCGCCTAATATAAGCCCGGTGCCCCACAGCTCTGCTGTGGAAAGGCTATTTAGCCTGAACCGCGGATTCTCGCTGATCTGCTGGGATCATCACGGATTTAAAACTCATCTTCCGCGTTTATTCGCCTGCATCCGTGCTTATCCACGGTTTAGACAATTTCCTCCCAATATACACCTCCCCACCCCCCAAATGTCAAGGAAAAATATCACGGTTCACGGAATGGAACGGGGTTTGGGTAGGGGCGGGGATTGGGCATCAGGGGTTGTGATAGGGAGCGAAGATTGCTTCGTCGTTCGCTGACAAAGTCATCGAACTTCCTCGCAATGACCGTGGGGTGACTCGCAATGACCCTCACCCTATATTCACTCAATCCCTCATCATATCCAGGATAATCCCATATTCGACCTGGAATAAGGCTTTCAGCCCCTCATCCGGCAGCAGCGTCGTCGATCCCATGTATTCGTTGCGGAACAGGTGCCCCGCAGAAACGAACCATACCTTACCCTTCCCCACCTCGATTGTCGCTCCGATGACATCGCCCTGATCCGAATGCCAGAACGGTTCGCCTCCTCCAATGGTGGAGACTTTGCCGTCCAGCCGCAGAGGGAAGAAACGATTGGCCAGGGTTACCGTATGTGTGGTATCGCTGATGGTCAGTTCAGTTTGCAGTGACAGACCGAACTTCTGCGCCATGCGTGAAGCAGACGATGCGATGATGTCTGCGGAATGGATCAACAGCAGCTTCCCGCCGTCTCGAACGAAGCGATCAATTTCATCGATCATTGCGGCTGGAATTTCAGCGGATGGATCTATCAGAACCAACGGATATTTGCTGGTCAAAGCCTGATCCAGATCGTAAACCTCACGGGGGACAGCTCCGACGCGCTGCGTCCAGACAAAGAAGGTGTGGAAATCACGGTCTCCGGATTCCATCAGGCGCAGCGTGGGCAGGAAATATTGCGACAGTTGGCGGTCAAAATTGATATAAGGAATTTCTCTGACAGGTTCCAAAGGCGGATAAGCCGTAGTATTCTTATGATCGATGAACCAGCCGGAGAGAATCGTCAGAGTCAATAAGCCGGCTATGGCCGCGCCGTTCCAGGCATGTAACACGATCAGCAGCAGCAGGATCACCAGAGCTGACCAGAAGGCCGCGCGATTCAACCAGTTCAACCGGTTGGCGCGGTTGACCCAATCGACGGCGCCCAGGACTATTTCCGGCTTGCCGCGGATGAACATGAAGAAGTTAGAAAAAGTCGTGCTGTCGGTGTAGATCAGCAAGCGTCCTTTTCCGTAGGGAACGGCGGCCTGCTGCAGGAAAAGACCGAAGCCGATATCGAACAGTTTCTTACTGCGGTCAGGGAAGAAGTTGCGCTGGGAATAGTCGAGGTAATCTTTGCGCAGACCATAACCGATGATGGCATTTTCGGCTGAGAGCGGCGCGGTGACGGAACATGACGTTGCGAAAAGATAAGGCGGTAGATGAGCGACCGAAGGATGGGCGAACATCCGCGGTCTTTCCCAGAGCGAGAGCTTACCCGTTTTCAAATCGTGCGTGGAATCGTAGCGCAAACGGCAGCCAAAGCGTTTCAGCAGAGGATTGAGATAGCTGGAACTGCCGAAGACATTGGTGTGGTCGCCGATGACCCAGACGCCTCCCCCCTGCTCGACGAATTGCTCAACTGCTTCAATTTCGGATTCAGCGTAGGGCTGGGTGGGGATCTTTATGATCAGAACATCGACATTCTTCAGCGCTTCAGTTGAAAGGGGTTCATTGTTGACTCCGACCTGATAAAAATACTTCAGGTATTCTGCCAGGCAGTAGTAGTTATAGGTCGTCTTTTCGCTATAGGTG
>JAHJDJ010000238.1 GCA_018812585.1 bacterium | reverse complement strand
CGCAGGGATCAGACAAAGCCTGACATGTCCCGGTCATTAAGGCACCCAATGCGATTTCTCTTAATGTAATTATAGTGATTTCTCATCCGGGACATCCCCGGCAGGGGCCGGGCGGCTTCGCCGAAGCTGTCCCGGCCACCCTATGATAATGATTATTAAGGAGACCTCCCATGAAACGCACACACCTGTTACTAATCTTGACCGCCCTGCTGCTGGGCTTGAACCAAAGCGCCCACGCCTACTGGCCGGTCAGTGTGGATGAAAACCTAAACGTAGCTGCCGATCCAGATACCAGCGAACGCTATCCCAGTATCCTGCCGTTCACAAACAGTTCGGTACTGATCACCTACTGGAAGTTCAACTATCTCTATCAGATTATTGACCGCTTCGGGGATTTTCAATACCAGGAAGATCAGCTTGTCACACCCGGTACTCAGTATTCTTTTGGGACCTGGGTTAGCACAAATGCTCAAATGGTCCCAGACAGCAGCGGTGGTGCCTTTATCGTTTATTCTTTTCCTTATGGCGACAACATCGGTGTTTGGGGGCAGCACATCGACAGTCTGGGGAATCGCCTCTGGGGTGATACTGGCATTCGGATATTACCCGCCGCGGACAGCGATTATCAAGTGAAAGGTGACGGTTTTGGTGGATTTCTGGTCGTTTGCTCACCCAACAATGATGTTTTTGCACAGCGGGTTGGCGAGTATGGAAATCTGCTTTGGGGTGAAGAAGGGATCTCGGTCGCTGTAGGACCACTCTATTCGCAAGAATGCACTATCGCCCACGATGGAGAGGGCGGGGCCTTTGTCATCTGGGAGGAGGGGCAGTTCGGCTACAATCTGTTAGGTCAGCATTTCGACCAGGATGGAACGCCTCTCTGGCCGGAAAATCTGGTTATCAATCCCGGCGGCGCCTGGTACAACAGCCCGGTGCCCGATGGCTATGGCGGCTTCATTCTGGACATGAACAACGGGGGATATGGCAACGATCTCTACCGTTTCAATGCCGCCGGTGCTGAAGTCTGGCACGTGGACAACTTGAGTTATTTTATTGATGGTGGCGTAAACAGAATCGTCAATGGTGAAGATAATTTCGTTTATCTGGGTTTTTTCTGGGATGCACACTTCAAGGGGCAGCGAGTTGATGTCCGAGGTGTTACCTACTGGCAACCCGAAGGCGCCTGGTTTAATTTAAGCTTAGGGCATACTTATGGCACGGGAAATCCTGATTTTGTTTTTCGGGATCCAATCTTTTACAACCTGTATGTCACTTCGCCAGAAGAAAGCGGACCACATCGGTATTATATTAGCGGTTTGAATCAGGATGGGAATCGAACTCTCGGTGACAACGGAGTACATCTGCAGACAACGGATTATGATGGTTATTACAGGAAGATAGCAGCAGTCGCCGATGGAGGCGTTGTGGCTGCGATGAACATTCAAACCCATGTCAATCCTCCTCAGTTCGACTTGCGTGCCAAACGCGTCAATCCCGATGGCACGTTAGGTGGTCCTCTTCACTTGCTGGTCGATCTGGAGCCGGAATCGGCTTCGATTCAGATTCCGCCAACGGGTGGCAGTTTCACCTATAATATCGCCATAGAGGACACCTACGTCGTGTATTCCGATTTCGACGCCTGGGTGGAAGTGACAATGCCTGGAGGTGACACCCGCGAAATCACCGTCCGGGAAGGCATCCACATAGATTACAATTCGGTTATCGAACGCTTCGACCTGGTGCAGAACGTCCCGGATTGGGCTCCGACCGGGGACTACACTTACACCCTCTACGTGGGCGATCACGATTATCCCGATTGGTACTGGGCAATGGATGAGTTTGGGTTTGAGAAGGTCTCTTCCGGGTCACAGGCAACCCCGGCTATGGAGGCTGTTAATCCCCCCCTCGACAAGGGGTTACAACCCCTTGTTAACCGTAGAGCGTGGGTGTCCGGCGTCAGCCGGACGGGGGGATCAGCAACTGCAAGTGTAGGGGCGCAGCATGCTGCGCCCCTACATGGAGACGCCTGGTACCTCTCTGGCTTTTTCGATGACCTTTCCGTCGAGTACAGAGACTCGGCAGCATTTTACCAATCCCTAATCCCTAATCCCCAATCCCTGGCATTAGCCATCTCTCCCAATCCGTTCAATGCACAGGCGACCATCTCCTTTGATCTGCTGTCGGCAGGCATGGTGGACATAAATATCTTCGATATCGCCGGACGGAACGTAGGGGCGACCCTCTGTGGTCGCCCTGGGCAGGCACAGAGGCCTGCCCCTACACAAACCGGCCACCACACTGTCACCTTCGACGCCTCCCATCTGCCCAGCGGCATCTATTTCGTGTGTGTCAGAGCGGGGAATCTGGCGCAGGTGCAGAAAATGGTGCTGGTGAAGTAGAATTCCTTATTCAAGTCATTGCTAGGTTTGATTTATCAAACCGAAGCAATCTCATCCATCTGGAGATAACTCCTTTTTATTGAATGAGATCACTTCGTCATTCGGCGGCTACCGAATTCCTCGTGATGACATGATGACGCATATCCCTCTTCAATCTTTCCTTTTGTAATTCCAACTTCCAAATCACTTTAAAATCCCTTGACTTCTTGGAGCTTGTGTACTACCTTTTACAACTTAAGAACATACCCCATATTACATGATCTATCCGACCGTCCCAACCGGACATACATACCGAGAGTTCTACATGGACAAAAAGCGTATGCAGGCGCACGGCGTAAGCCGGCGAGATTTCCTGAAAACTTCCGCTTCAGGCGCCGCCCTGGCTGTCACCGCGCCCCCCTTAGCCGCCATGCTTTTAAGCAGCAAAGACGCTCTGGCCCAGGTGGTTGCTTCTTCCGATGCCCAACTGAATAAGAAGGAGATCTTCAAATTGCTGGAGCTGGCGCTGTCGCGCGGCGGTGAATTCGCGGAGGTGTATATTCAATACACCACCAACAGTTCTTTGCAGCTTGAAGAAGAGCTGATCCGCCAGGCTAATTACGGCGTCGTGCAAGGCGTCGGGATCCGCGTGGTCAACGGCGCGCAGACCGGTTACGGGTACAGTGATGATTTCGATTTCGACAGCCTGAAATCCGCCGCGGAAGTCGCCGCTTTCATCGCCGACAACCCAACCTCT
>JAHJDJ010000237.1 GCA_018812585.1 bacterium | reverse complement strand
TATGGCAATTGCGAAATCGCCTTCCCCCATGGGGGAAGGAAACATCAACCCAGAAACTCTACACTTTCAAACTGTTCCACTTTTATGGGGGTCAATATAGTTTTGTCCCCTAATACCGATAAGGTAAATATCGATACTAATGTTGTAAAATATAATTTAAAAGACTCAGATAAACAGAGGGAAATCGCTAAAGCTATAGAATCTGAATTTGATATCGAAATTACAGACGATGAATTACCCTTCTTGGAAACAATTAGAGATTTTGTAAGAGTATGCGAGGGAAAATTGATTGAGCGTGTTAAATTCGGGACACATATTTGGGATCAGACGTTTGGGAAGCTAAGATCATGATACGGATGTATAATAATGCGACTCCCCCACCGCTCGCTGTGGGATGTTAAGGTAGTTAGACTACCATGACAGGGAAAAGACTATCAAATGGTTGCGGTATTTAGAATCAATGAGATTGAGATGTGGCTTGCCTTAATAATTGTAATTATCTTAGTAGCATGCTTTGTAATCAAGCCTCTGCGCAATTTCGTTGAAAAGCACTATAAATTTTGGCAATCTATAGCTGCGATAGGGACGGTTATTGTTCTCTACATTGGTTTTGAATCACTTTTAGTCACACGAGAATTATTCAAACTTCAGAATCAACCGTATATTGGAATTTATGGCCTTTATGAGCGAAATACTTACGACCCAGAAAATAGAAATCTAGCAATCAGGACGAATATTCATTTTTTGAATAGTGGGAATTTACCAGGGCAAACTAAATCTGTCGAACTGACTATCAAATATAAAGAAGTCGCAATAGACACCATTTACAATTTAAGCATTAGTGTATTTCCCAAAAGCGATGCTTACTTTCAAATTAATTTAAGTGAGAGTCTTACGAAGAAATTTGAAGAGGAAGTATACAATCGTTATACACCTAAAAACGGATATGATTATGTTCATAACATTGAGTTCCAATTCCATATATTATACCACTGTCAACCATTGAACGAAGATTTTGAGGATAGTTCTAAGTGGCGACATAAAGACGATTGTAATAACTACGTCCAAGTGGAATAGAAAAGCGGGTCGGCACAAAACCCCCGAAGGGGCAGGCGACCCTACGCGAAAAGCTAACAGCCAACAGCCAACTGCTAACAGCTAAAATAAACCATGAACTACGATTACAACTTATCTGCCATTGCGGTGCCGCTGATACTGGCGGCGGGATCAGTGCTGGTCCTGTTGACGGACGTCCTGCTGGGCAAAAAAGCCAAGGACAGCGCGTACCAGACAACCCTGACCATCTTAGCGCTGGCCGGAGTCTTCTGTTTTACCCGCTGGGGAACCGGCGGCAGCGCGTTTTTCGGTCAGGTTTACACTGACGGCTTTACGTCGTTCTTTAATCTGGCGTTTCTGACGGTCGGCTTTCTGGTGGTCTTAAACAGCCCCAACTACCTGATCCGCAACGGGATCGATCACGGCGAATACTACATGCTGATCCTGCTGGCTCTGTTAGGCATGACCTTCATGGCGTCAGCGGGTGATCTGCTGATCTTCTTCTTAGGCCTGGAAACCATGTCGATCTGCCTCTACGTGCTGGCAGGCTTCCACAAATCCAGAGCGAAGTCGAACGAATCGTCGCTGAAGTATCTGCTGTTAGGAGCTTTCTTTACCGGCTTCCTGCTGTACGGTATGGCGCTGGTTTACGGGCAGGTGGGATCGACCAATTTAGCTGAGATTTCCAACTATCTGGCCGAGGCGGCCAATCCTCTGGGCGGATATATGGGGATCGGTCTGGCGCTGCTGTTGATCGGTCTGACCTTCAAGATGGCGGTAGTGCCCTTCCACTTCTGGTCTCCGGACGTTTACGATGGCGCACCGACGCCGGTCACAGCATTCATGTCCACCGCGCCCAAAGCGGCGGCATTCGCGGCGGCGCTGCGGATTTTCTATCATCCCGGCATCGAATTAGGGATTCCCTGGGAAAACGTGCTCTGGGTGTTAGCCGTGCTGACCATGACCGTCGGGAACTTCGCCGCGTTGGCTCAAACCAGCGTCAAACGGATGCTGGCGTATTCGTCAATCACGCACGCGGGGTATCTGCTGGTCGGGTTCCTGGCAAGCAACGAATTAGGCGCATCGGGGATGCTCTTTTACCTCTTCATGTACGGCTTTATGAACGTGGGCGCCTTCACCATCGCTTACCTGGTCAACCGGCGCGGTAAGGGCAATTACAACCTATCGGATTTCGCTCAGTTGGGCACCAAGAGTCCGATGCTGGCTGCGCTGATGTCGATCTTCATGCTGTCGTTGACGGGCATTCCGCCTCTGGCGGGATTCTTCGGGAAACTGTACATTTTCTCGGCAGCGGTGCAGGAGGGATACGTCTGGCTGGTGGTCATCGCCGTCTTAAACAGCGCCATATCGGTCTTCTACTACCTGCGCGTTATGGTCATGATGTACATGCGCGAAGGCGAAGATCTTGCGGATCTGGAGAAAGCGCCGACTGTGGCGATTACGGCGGTTATCTGCGGATTGGCGATTCTGATCTTCGGACTATTCCCCAGCCCACTGCTGGATCTGGCGCGTGCATCCATCATCGCCCTGCTATAAATTTCGGGTGGAGGATATCATGGAACGC
>JAHJDJ010000236.1 GCA_018812585.1 bacterium | reverse complement strand
TCCTGGCTGGCCGACCGAGGGGATAGAACCCGACCCCAAAGAGAATCAGAACCAGATCGCTTCGTCTTCACATTTCCAATATAAAAAGTACACGCACTGGTCTTATCCGGTGGTGATCGATACTTTTGCGTTGGAGGGGATCGAACTGATAAATGGTGATGAGTTCGGTATCTTTACGTCATCTGGATTATGTGTTGGCGCGAAGACTTTTGAAGGTGATTTTCCCCTGATCATCACATCCTGGAAAGATGATAAGGCGACTCCTGATGAGGTGGATGGCTACGGTGAAGGCGATGAGATGGTAATAAAACTCTTCGATGCCTCGGAAAACGAGGAGATTGTCATCGATCTTGGACCACAGACAATGGCGATGGAAGAGAACACGGTGGCGCCCCGCCATTCAGGTTTTGGCAGGGGATCATTTGCCCTGAAGAGCCTGACGCATGGCATTCAATCCGTAACACAGCTTCCACAGGAATTCAAGACGGGTCAGAACTATCCCAATCCGTTCAACTCGACTACCGTGATTCCGCTGGAACTGCCGCAGAGGTCGCGTGTGATCATCGACCTTTTCGACGTTTGCGGAAGATTGGTCTGGACGCACAACGCGGGAGTGCAGAATGCCGGTTGGCCGAAAGTGCATTTCAATGCCCACCAACTCTCTTCAGGCGTTTACTTCTATCGCACAACGGCAGAGGGATTGGAGCGTGGCGGCACTTATCACAGTGTCGGGAAGATGTTGTTGCTGAAATAAAAGTGAAAGATGGGCGGTCTGGAATGTCCAGACTGCCCCTTAATAAATGTAGGGTATATCATGAAAAAATTGTTTATAACGCTGATGCTTCCACTGATATTGCATGCGCAGGAATTCACCTTTCAACAGGAATATGATACCATCCCTGTAGAGATTGGAGATTGGAGTCCAATTGCACCTTGGACAAGCGGAAATGAAAAATCAACTCCAGCATTTTGCGATCTTGAAGCGGATGGTGACTTTGATTTATACATCGGTAACGGTGGTGGATTCATCTGGCACCTAATAAACAACGGCACAGCACAAAGTCCTGTCTATCAACTAAGTACTTTCGCCTTTGAAAACATATCTTTAGGTACAGCGGGAGGAGTGTATAATGGCAGCGCAGGTCCAGAATTTTGTGATTTGGATTCTGACGGAGATGAGGATTTATTTGTGAGTACAAGTGAAGGGCTTATACATTATTGGGAGAATCAGGGTACGATGCAGAATCCGCTATTTGCTTTTATAACAGACACTCTTGCTGGTATAGATTATCCCGGTGTTGGATTCATTGATTTCTGTGATATTGATTCCGATGATGATTTCGATCTTTTTACCGGCGCAACAGCATATGGCTTCATCAGGTACTATCGTAACGATGGTACAGCACAGGAATGGGACTTCAATCTCATTTCATCTCAATTCTTGGGAATATCCACGAATGGGTATTCACATCCTGAATTCGTGGATATTGATTCCGATAATGATTTCGATCTATTTGTTGGTGAAGGGAATGGTAGAATCCATTACTATCGCAATGATGGTGATTCAGCAAATTTCAATTTCACTCAGATTACGAACTACTATGGAGAGATAGACGTCGGAGGCTATTCGCATCCCGAATTTGTAGATATCGATGGTGATGGTGATTATGACCTCTTTACGGGTTGTGGAGCTGCTATGGGAGGAATCAGTCCTGGTGATCTTTATTTCTATGAAAATATTGGTACAGCAG
Source organism: bacterium (assembly GCA_018812585.1). GTDB lineage: Bacteria > Electryoneota > B3-LCP > B3-LCP > B3-LCP > JAHJDJ01. Next base: position 2,025 of record JAHJDJ010000236.1, on the reverse strand, counting down.
AATTAGCGCAATGGCTTTATGTCACTGGCAATTATGTTACTCTTGATATCGGCAATTATGCCAAATCTATCAGCACTGATATCGATGCTGATCAAGATCAAGATATATTTATTGGCAACGGTGGCAACTATCTTAGCTTTTACGAAAATATGGGTAATCAGTTTCAGGCTTCCTTCAATGAAATTACTCATCAGTACCAGAATATATCAGTCAATGGCATGAAACCTTTTTTCTGTGATATCGACGCAGACCAGGATCCAGATCTTTTTTGTGGTTCGGTTAGAATTCCAAGCCCTCCTCCGCCTGATTTATATCTATACGGAAACAGAGGCACGCCACAGAATGCAGATTTCAGTTTAGAGTCTTCCAGTTTGGTACAGGGAGACTTTTTCGTAAGCATTACTCCTAGTCTTGCAGACGTCGATGCTGATGGTGATTATGACCTATTTCTGTCCGATGGGTTGGATGGAGACTTTTTTTATTATGAAAATACAGGGACACAACAGAACTTCAGTTTTGAATATCAAACCATGAATTGGCAGGGTATAAATACTGTCGTACCCACACCTTCATGCTTCTATGACATTGATGAGGATAACGATATAGATCTTTTTGTAGTACCTTGGAATGAATGGGACCAGGTATGGTTTTATCGAAATATTGGGAATCAACAAATCGCCAATATGGTTCTTGAGACTCAGTACTTTTTAAATATTGAGATACCAAGCACATTTTCGGGAATATTCATAACTGATATTGATTCAGATAATGACGGAGATATTTTTTTAGGACACTCAGGAGGCGGCATCCTCTTCTTCCGCAACACGACGGGGGATACGGCGGCAGTGGAGCCCCGCCTTAGCTTAGATCCCCTTCATGGCATTCAGTTCAGCATCGGCCCCAATCCTGCTAATCCCATCACCTGGATTTCTTACAACCTCCCCTATCCGCAAAAGGCAGAGATTGTAGTGTATAACCTGCTGGGTCAGAAAGTCGCCACCTTAGCCTCCGGCTTGCAGATGCCCGGCCAGAAAACAATCATATGGGATGCTGCGAATTACGCGTCCGGACAGTATTTTATCAAACTTGAGACGGAAATGGGGGTGACAAGTGATCGGGTGGTGGTGGTGAAATGATGTTAGCAGTATTGATAATCACGCTTACTTTATCCCCCCTGCTTGACCTTCTCCCCGATGAACCCCCCTTCTCCCCCGGCGAGATGGGGCCAGCCATGCTGATCCTGCGGGAAAGTAATACCGCAGCTCAGACAGATTTCACCCAAGCAATCACCCTCCACGAAGGCTGGAACCTGGTGAGCTGGCAGATTTTGCCAGTAGAAAATTATGGTGAAGAACTCCAGATGTTTGAAATTCTCCCCGGACCGCCTTCCTGGCTTAATGGCATATCAAGTTATTTACAAAAATGGGATTTTGTTGATAGATGGTATCCTGATAACCCTTCTGGAGCGGCAGATTGGGAATGGGATCTCAATTATGCCTACTACATCCTGATGGACGAACCACACACCTGGAATGATTTCGAGAACAGACCGCTCTTGCAACTTGGTCCGGTGGAAGATTTCTTACCGAGTGATGCCTGGGATGGTCAGGAAGGTCAACCGACTAATTCGCCCTATGCCAACCATTGGCTCTTCATGGGATATGCCGCGCCTGGGTATTCCAAGTTAGCCAGTGTGAACAGCACCGGTGACCCTCAACCTCCTTCTGGTGATCCACAGTATTTCAGTTTCACAGGACCTTTCCATAAGTTGATCTGGCAAGATACAGCGCCGTATGACTGGTATGACCTGAAAATCATCACAGATGATCAGGGGCGAGCCTATATTCCCAATCCTGATCCGTATAATGAAGGACGTCCGGCAGTTGACCAGATCGGAGTTTTGGAACCAGGCAAGGGGTATTTCCTGGGATTTGATACCGATGGCATGACACATTATGACTTTGAAGGCTGGGGAAATTGGAATCAGTGGGAGGCGATGCCACCCGATCCCAAGGAGAACCAGGC
>JAHJDJ010000235.1 GCA_018812585.1 bacterium | reverse complement strand
TTGGAGGCGCGCACGTGGCCATCTTCGTAGGTGATGCGGAACTCTCCCCCACCTGCGATCACCTCGAAGTCGATATCACCATCTTCACAGCGGAATTCGTAGTTTCCATCTGAAGCAAGCTTGGTGGCAATGTCGATGTCGCCGTCTTCGACTTCAGCGTACATTTCACTGAAATCACCTTCAGAGATGATGATCGCGCCATCTTCGCAGTACGCTTCCAGTTTGCCCTTGCCGCCGCGCAGCTCAACCTCACCGTCTTCAAAATCGAATTCGAATGCGTCACCATGGCAGCCGGTCAAACGGGCGTCGCCATCCTCAAAGCTCAGATTGATCTGCCCCATGATGTCGCTGATGTCGTAATCGTCGTCATCGCCGCGGATGCGTAACGAAGCGCCCATTGGCACTTCCAGATCAATGGTATAAAGCTCGTCGGAGTGATTGACTATACCGGCGGTGATGGTATGATCCGCCCCGAATTCGCGAATATGCAGATCTCCATTTTCAGATGTGACGTCCATCTCGAATTCCTGATACTTCGAAGATAGAAAAACACCCGACCAGTAAGCTTCATAGCGCACAACCAGGTGTACGTCATCCCGGTCGCTGCCCACAATTTTAACGTCTGCGTCTTCGGTCGTCAGAAAAATGGTTCCGTCCTTATCCAGGGAGTAGGTTTCGTCCAGGTTAAAGATATCTTTCTTCTTTTTAGCCTGACAGTCCGAAGCTGGAACCAGCATCACCAGCGTGATTAACACTATGAAAAACAGATTGATAGCCTTCATGACGGTTTTGTCCTCCGTTATACCTTTAAAATTGGACGCAATAAACCCTAAAATGGTTGCACAGGAATCAGCTTTTTATTAATGATTCGTTTGGAGTGCACCGTAGGTATAAATCCCGCCAGCCCGCCCGAGGCGGATAAAAGGCGTACAAACCTATGGCAATTATTGTGGATTCGGAGGTCAGACACTTGTCAGCCTCTGGATGATTCTTGTCTGACGAAGAAAAGGATAATGAAAGACAAGAATGTCTATCCTCCAAATATAGGAACAGAAATTTTCCACATTTGCCTCTTATTCCCTCTTGATTTCGCTTCTATTGCGTATTATATTATAGTAGAGCAGACATTTTCAAAGCAGAGGAGCTATCATGCGCCGCAAACTGACGGCACTGGTCGTCACCATTATTTTCGTCACCGCAGGATTTCAAGCGCTGCAGGCGGAGGACTATCCACACAACAGCTACCGCCATCTTTTCGATATGAAAAGCGGCCGCCTGCCCGTTCTGGAGCGCAACCTTGACGATATAGACGACGAATCCGGCTATGACGTCTATCACTACAATCTTGAGCTTCAATTCGATTACGCGACTGAATCGGTCGAAGGGCACGTCGATATGTACCTGACGGCAACCGAAGATCAGCTTAGTCAGATCGCCATGAACCTGCACTACGGCATGACTATCGACGCTCTGCAAGTGGACGGCGTCAATGCCACCTATAATCACGTCTACCTGGCCGATCTAACCATCGACCTGAATTCGCCGCTGGGATTAGATGACAGCGTCGTCGTCAGTATCGATTATCATGGTGAACCCGTGCAGACCGGACCATTAGGCGCTCTGTTCTGGGCTACGCATCAGGGCGAACCGATGGTAGCGTCGCTGTCCGAGCCGGAAGGAGCGCGCTCCTGGTGGCCCTGCAAGGACGTCCCCTGGGACAAAGCCACCGCCCGCATGGTCTGGACGGTGCAGGATAACTGGATCGCCACCGGCAACGGCCTGCTGGAAAGCGTCACCGTGCCGCAACCCGGCTTGAGATCATTCGAATGGATCGAAAGTTATCCCATCACGACCTATCTGATCGCAGTCACTGCGACCAATTTCTCCTACTGGCGCGACTGGTATGTCACCGCGCAGAATGACAGCCTGCCGTTGGATTATTTCATCTACCCGGAAGATTCGCTGAATTCCGTGATCGATTTCGTCGATATGCCGGAAATGATCGGCTATTACAGCGATGCTTTCGGCGAATATCCCTTCATGGATGAAAAATACGGCATGGTCGCTTTCATGTTCGGCGGAGCGATGGAACACCAGACCTTGACCTCCATGGGAGCTTATTGGATCAATGGCTGGGGCCCGGATTATAATAACTGGATCTATGCGCACGAACTGGCTCACCAGTGGTGGGGCGACCTGGTCACCTGCGGCACCTGGATGGACATCTGGCTGAATGAGGGTTTCGCCACCTATTCCGACGCGCTCTGGTCGAGGGAATCCGCAGGGCAGGCAGCCTTCCTCGATCGCATGGAAGATTTCTATAATGATTACATTGGAGATGACCCTTCGCAGGGGCGTTTCCCGATTTACGACCCGGTGGTAATGTGGGGAACGACGGTGTACGAGAAGGGCGCCTGGATTCTGCACATGATCCACTATGTTCTGGGTGAAGAGGGATTCTTCGACTGGCTGGCATATTACCGCAGTCAGTATGAATTCGGCGCGCCGACAACGGCCGATATGCAGCAGACCATCGAAGATTTCAGCGGCGAGGACTGGGACTGGTTTTACGATCAGTGGGTCTACATGGCGGGTTACCCTGAATACGAATGGGGCTGGAATATGTACACCTATGGCACCGACAGCACTCGCGTGGATGTGATGATCAATCAGGTGCAGAGCACGGCCAGTCAGACGCCTGAAGTCTTCGTCATGCCGCTTGAATTCGGAATCAGCTTGGCGGCGGGTGGCGATACCATCGTTACCGTGCAGAACGATCAGCGGGAACAGTTCTTCAGCTTCACCGTCTACGGTCTGCCAATGGGTGTTACGTTCGATCCCGACTACTGGGTGTTGTGCGTCGAGGATCAAATTCCTTACGTCGGTGTCAATGATGCGCCTCAGCCGGAAAGCTTTGAACTGGCTTTAACCGTGCGCCCCAATCCCGCGAATCCTGAAGCGCAGATTACATTCACTCTGCCACGGGATGAAATCGCCAGAGTGTCCATATACAACCTGATGGGTCAGCAGGTAGCGTCGCTGTGGGATGGCTTGACGCCGCAGGGCGAAACCCGCCTTTCCTGGAACGGCAGCGGTTTCTCATCAGGGATTTACCTGGTGCGGCTGGATACGCCGGGTGGCGTGAAAGTGCAGAAATTAGCGATACTGAAGTAACAGTTAGCGGTTAGCTATTTGTTGTGGGAGCGAGGCATCCCGACGAATCGGGACAAGTTGCCTTGCCCCTACAAATATGAAACGCCCCGGTTATTCGGGGCGTTTTGGGTTAAGGGTGAGTGTCATCGCGAACCCTGCTTCAGCGGGGTGCGGCAATCTTCGCGACCTATCGCGAGCGTCCTTTTTTATCAGTGCAAATCAGCGATTATCAGCGGGATTCAGCGGTTCAGAAAATTGCCAGCCACTAACAACTTGCCACTACTTCACCACCACCACCCGTTCCACTATACTCTGGAGCCGGATTGTCCCCAATCCGGCATCTGGAACCTCCGTCTCCATCCTCACAAAATACTGCCCAGAGGAGTAATTCGCTGCATCCCATATCAGGGTCTTTTGCCCCGGCATCTGCAAACCGGAGGCCAAGGTCGCGACTTTCTGACCTAAGAGATTATAGACCGCAATCTCTGCCCTTTGCGGATAGGGGAGGTTGTAAGATATCCAGGTGATGGGATTGGCGGGATTGGGACCGATGCTGAATTGGATGCCGTGAAGTGGATCTAAACGGAGGCGGGG
>JAHJDJ010000234.1 GCA_018812585.1 bacterium | reverse complement strand
CCGGGAACCGGATAAAACATACCCGGACGGTTGATCGCCCATCCAGCCTGGTAGTTGACAAATGAACGCATCACCAATGTTGTGGGTGCGCCGCCTTCATATTCAGTAGCCAACCAGGCATCATAATCCTGAGACTGACCACTATCATTCAGGACGTAGACGTCGAAGATGAGGTTACCACCACCAGCCGGAACTGGTGAACCTGAGACGTAGGTCAAGTTGACGACGAATTCTGGCGTCGTAGCCGGGCCGCCGATGGCATGAGCAAAGAACGAGTAATCGGAAGGACCGAACCCATTGAAATTGTCAAAGAAGTTGCCATCACCGAAGCGGTTCACGTCCCAACCCATAATGTGCGGGGCGCCAGTTGCTGCCGTTACTTGATACCAGACCCAGAATTCACCGGTGATATTGTAACTGGAGATATCGATCGTCTGCCAGTTCGGCTGAATCTGGGTAACAGCCTGGTTGAAAGCAGCTATCGGAGCACCTGGAGCGGTGGCCCCTGGTCCATAAAGTCTGACACGGATGGTGCCTGCATCGTTGAACAGAGCCTTTAACGAACTGAAGACCAGCGGATCTGTCACACCGTCATCTACCGGAGTATAACGGACATAAGCGCCTTCACCAACGCCTGCATTGAAGTAGTAGTAGGAGGGTTCGTATGTCCATTCACGACCGTCGTAACCGAATTCCCAAACGTCAGCCGCAGTAACTTCGATGATACCTGCTTTGGAAGTATCATTGCTTAAATCTTCATCCGATCCCATGAAAGTGTAGGCATCCATGAAGTAGCTGCCGATAGCTGGCGTAGTCCAGTTCCAGGTCTTGGTAACATAGGACAGCATTGGAATTGAAGCCCAGGGAATCAACGGATTTGGTGTTCCGTAATTAACACGCCAGGCGGCGGGCACTAAACCTTGATTCAGGTTGCCGAAGTTGTGCAATTCAACGGAGCAGGGGATCGTGGCGAAGTACAGTGAAGTCGGGTAGGGAACATCGAGATTCAATGCGCCGACGTCATTGTTCAGACCTGTTGTAAAGATTTCTACGTCATCAATGTAGAGACCGTCGCCAATACCACCATCATCGTTGTCATCCGTGATGACGCGGAAGCGAAGCTTGATATCCTGACCACCGAAGGCTGCCAGACTCATGGTGATGTTACCGTTAAAGGGATCACCAGGATCGTAAGAGTCCCAACCTACCAGCGCGCCACCCGGACGGGTGATGTCACCATAGTCATAGAAAACTGCTTGCCAGACCACGCCGTCAGTAGAAACTTCTACGTGATAGTAGTCTTCCAGGGAGTTGTTGCCATCACCGTCGAAGTCAGGCATGTTGCACCACAGCCAGAAACTGAAGGCCACGTTGGTTCCCGTTGGTATTGAATACCAGGGGCTGACCAATGCGTTGGACAGGTTATAATGACCCGCGTGGTCATTCCACATACTATTCACACCACTGTGCTGGGATTGAGTGGTCAGCGTCCAGAAGTCACCCGAAGAATCACCCGTGTCGAAGGTCATTGGTCCAGGGGTTGCCACGCCGTCAGCGTTGTTAGCCATCAGGTTAGTAGCGCCATCATCGATAGACACATCATCTACAAAGAAACCGATCAGAGAGGGATCATCGATGGTGCACCATGCTGGATCGCTGCAGAAAGCAAAGCGGACCATCACGTCTGCCTGACCAGCCAACGTGGAAAGATTAAATGATGCATCAACCCATCCACCGGAAGTAGCGCCCCAACCGGGGATGTTAGGACCCATTCCCCACTCGAAACCGAAGCTATACATACTTGTGCATGTATAGGCAGGGAAGGTCGGCATGATCGGTGTCCAGGTTACTCCACCGTTGATTGACGCCCAGACATTACATCCGTCCCAGCCATCGTACGGGGCAGGTTCGCCACCGGGAGCTTCGACAGCATAGAACATTTTGAATGTGAGTACAGGATTAGTAGCAGCGGAAAAATCCAGGGACGGTGAAACCAGGTATTGCAACCAGTGGTTATCATAACCGCCCAGCGCTGGATCACCGCACCACCAGGAATTGCCAGCATAAGCGTTGAAACTATCGGTATGCCACTGGATACCGGCAGCAGTCACGTCGACAAATGTCCAGTCGCCTTGACCAGCTTCGAAGTCTTCAAGATACAGAGTTTCGTCTGTAGCATTGACGCTTCGATCGGGAGCTTTGCCATTATCAACCGCAGTCAATTCAGGACTGTAAGTTGAAGGGGTCGTAACACCAGCTCCGGCTTGTAAAGCAAAGACAAGTGTCAAACAAGCAACAATAACTAACATTTTTCGCATTTGTGCACTCCTCCATCAGTTTTCTTTAGGGGATTATCATCGAGTTGACAAAACGGCCGACTCACAACACTTAGCCGCAATGGCCCCTGTGTTCCTGTTGCGACTTACAAAAACAGCTAATCAGTTGTACTTTCCTAAAACTTTTCTGTTAAGTAAAGTGTGAGAATTAAAGTGATTCTAAAATATACGACTTAAATCCCGCCAAGTCAAGCAAATTATTACACTGAACACGATTATTTAATTAATGACAAGAGCCATTGCATTATTCGGCTTTATGCCGCAAAACAGGAATATTTTGCCTAAAAACGATCAACCTCCCCGCAGTCTGCCTTTCATTAATAACAATGTGGTAAAAATAGACCGCTGAAGCGCGACCGACGCCATTGAAAATATAATGGTGCGAACCGGGCTCTAAGGATCCATTAACGACTGCTTCAACCAATTTTCCCGGGAGGTTGTAGATTTTCCATCTGTTCTTCATATTCTGACTACTTCAAAAGAACCATCTTGCCATACCTTATAGTCGGGGTCCCTGTGCCTATGGTAGCCCCTGACCCCGACGTTTCGAGGCGATAAAGATACACTCCCGACGACAATCCTGACCCGTCGAAGATTATAGAGTGAGTGCCGGGGGGATAAAATCCCGTAGTCGGGATCGTCCCTGACCCCGACATGGGCGCAGCGTGCTGCGCCCCTACATAGCGCCCGTTGATATCGAACACGTCAAATGTCACCTGACTTGCCACCGGCAGATCAAATGTGATGGTGGTGGTCGGATTGAAGGGGTTGGGATGGGGGGGGTGAAGGGAGAGAACAAGGGGAACCCGATTAAGAGGTGGATCGAAATTGAGTTGATCGTCAAGGCGGATCAGATATATATCATACAGTCCAGCACCATAACATTCTGTATATCCTAGTGCTGCAAATCCACCATCGCTTGTTTGTAGAGCACATGTTCCCATATCGTAATCTTCACCGCCTATCTGGAAATCCCACGACAGATTGCCATCTAGATCTGTTTTTACTACATAAATATCACGGTGATTGGGATCGTAGGATGTGGTGTATCCACCGATTAGAAATCCACCATCAAATGTCTGTTCTACACTGAATCCTTCTTCATTGACGGATCCGCCAAAAGTGCGGCTCCAAACTTGCTG
>JAHJDJ010000233.1 GCA_018812585.1 bacterium | reverse complement strand
GGTATGGTGGATTACTGCAATCCTCCGCCCCATACTTTAGCCGGTAACTTCAGCTCCGACGACTACCCCGACATCGCCCGCTTTGACGGCAGCCGTTTGGAGATCTTCATCTCCATGACCTACGGTTACACTCCCACACCCCAGGAGGTGAAGACCTTCGACAAACCAATCGCTTCGTTAGGTTTCGGCGGAACGGTTTGGGATACGCATCCACCTTTGAAGGTGATCTTTAGCGATGGAAGCGAAGAGCTGTTCTACATCCATCGCGGCATGTTAGACCTTGACGGTGATGTACTCCACTCTCCATCTCCCCGCCCGCCCCGCACCATCTCCGAAGCGGACTTCGAGATAGTGTGGGAAAGTGACCACTATGAGTATGGAATGGATGAATGCACCGTTGGTGATTTAGATAATGACGGCATCAACGAGCTTATTACGTACTGGAGATATTTCAATCCATGGGATACTTGCTGGGTGCTTATCTATAAGAATACAGGAAATGACCAGTACGAACTGTACATGGAAGAAGCATTTACGAATCCAGAATACAATGCGGATATAACTTTCATGTGTATTACAGACATTGACCAGAACGGCCAGAATGAACTATTATTAACCTATGATAAATGTTTTTTTTGGGAATTTTCAGAACCAGGCATTTATAGACCCTGGGTCTCTCGCTTCATTTTTCCGCGAGCGGTGAAGGATTTGAAAATTGCCGATATGGATCAGGATGGCATTATTGAATTTGTGGCGTTGACGTCCACTTTTGGATGCTCACCTCCCACCGCCTATAATGTTGAAGAGTATGGTTGGAAGAGTGAAGCGGACAGCATGATTTACACCAACAGTGAATGGGGACAATACCAGAATTGGCCTGACGCTCGAATAGACGTAGGTGATTTTGATAACGATGGTGCGGTAGATATTGTATCCGGTAATTTCGGCTACGTGATTAATTACGATCCAGTTGACATACAATATTTCCGCTGCTATCCAGCCGCCTATTTTACGATGACCCAGCACTGGCTCGAAACAGGGATTCCGCTGAGCTGTGTAAATCCCGTCATCGCGGATATGGATAATGATGGTGTATCAGAATTGTATGCTGGTGGGTTATATCCAAATGGCGGGTCGGCTTTCGTTTGGGAAGGAACCGGTTTTGAAACAGGTTATGTTGCTTGGCTGGATACAGTAAGCTCGCCAAATGGTCCCAATGAAAGCAGCTTTGGATATATCGATTGTCAACCTTCTATTATCGCGACGCATATCTATCCGAATACGATAGACGATTCTCAGTTACTTTTGTGGTCATTCTGTAACAATAATTATACCAACCTGTGGCAGAGTCCCATTGCAGAGTTGACTGCGTACTGCAATCCTCAGATCTTCGACGGTGATCTTGATGGAAAACAGAGTATCTTCCTGGCGGCGAAATTTACCAATGTTCTTATCGACTGGGAGCAGACATCGACGGGTATTTGGGCATTACCAAGGGATCAAGTCCCCTCACACTTCAGGTTGAATCCTGTTTATCCCAATCCGTTCAACCCGGTAACAACGGTCACATTCACTCTGCCTGTGGCGGGGGAAGTTGACTTGAGCGTTTTCGATATTACGGGTGCCCGCGTAGAGGTCGCCTGCCCCTTCGGGGGTCTTGTGCCGACCCGCTCCTACCCCCTTGGCACACACAGCGTCCAATTCGACGGATCGAACTTAGCTTCTGGTATTTATTTTATCCGTTTGCAGGCAGGAGAATTCACTGCCCTCCAAAAGATGGTATTGCTGAAATAGGTGTTGCGATTTAGGAGGATAGACACTTGTCCACCTCAGGTGCGATTCTTGTCTGTCCTTCTCATACCCCCCCGTCAGGCAGTGGCATAGCCATTCCTACGGAAGAATGCCTGACCTCCAAATGGCTATCCCACCGCAGAGCAGTGGGGCACCACGCGAAGGCGCCACTCTGATGGATTCCCACCGCGAAGCTGGCACACATAATCTTACCTGGGATGCTGGTCATCTGCCTTCCGGCGTCTATTTCGCGCACATTCGGGCGGGAGATTATACCTCAGTGCAGAAATTGATGCTGCTGAAGTAGCCCTCTTCAGTCAGCAGTTAGTAAAAACGCCCCGCGAGATCGGGGCGTTTTTTTTATGCTCAAAAAGTTTTAAAATGTGATGCAGATCACAGATTTTGCATATATTAAGGTTTACCTTTGGTGCGTTGTATGAATTAATTTCAGTGTGCGCATGAACCTTGTAAGGATTTTGGTGATTATCGGACTCCTGTGGCTGTTTTTCGGGACAACCGGAACTCATTAGCCGTATCGTCATTCAGTTGCCAGCCTGTTTTTCCCGTCGCGCGACTGAACGGATAGTTGAGGAGTCTGACAGTGTGTAAGCGGTTCCATTTCGATGGGACCGCTTTTTTATTTGCAGAAGAGATGAGATATATCAAAATCTGTGTTGACCGTCACTGATTTGGGTCTTTTCTTTCGCTATCTTAGGCACAGACGAAATTTCTGAAACGGCTCACAACAGGAGGAACTATGAATTTTGTACGTATTTTGGCTATAATAGGTCTGATGTGGTTGATGTTCGGTGCGACGAGTGACGCTCAGACCGTGGACGTCTACGGCCAGACCCGTATTTACGCAGGCAATCCCAGTAATGGCGTCGGCGTAAATGACGTGGCTGTTTATCTGTATGACACCGCACATACCGTGGAATACGTGGACGTGTCCCATACGGACGTTGAGTTCATGAATGCCCACAACCTGACCTCCCCTGACGGCATTTACTACTTCGATGACGTTCCCTATCGTTTGGATTACTGGGTGGAAATCGTGATTCCGGAAGGCTACGTCCGGGCGACTAATCCTGAAGCCGGATCCTGGTGGAATGCCAATCCGCGCGAACTGCTGGATGATTTCTACAACTGCTTCCTGCTGTTCCCTTATAATCCACACACCATTGGATACTGGAAACACCAGTGCAATGTCGTGGTCAAGGGCAAAGGGAATGCTCAAGTCCCTGAAGATGAGCTGGAAGCGATTCTTGTTTCCATCTTCGATCATTGGGACAACGATACCTTCTTCCCGGTTGTAGGAGTCAGCTCTATCGGCGAAGTTTGGTTAGAACCTGAAGATGCGCTGGAAACCTTCAAAGCTTCAAATGGCGGTTCACAGGGGATGATCCATAAAGCGAAGAAGCAGTTGCTGGCACTGCTTATGTCCGTCGAAGCGGGCTATCTGTCACCCTTCCAGCCGATCAGTGATGATGACCGCTTGATCGAAGAAGCGATCTTCTTCGCTGCGGATATGATCACCTCTGAAGGTGATGACATTGAAACCGCCAAAGATGTTTGTGATTACATCAATAACGGCTTTACCGTACCGGCCGGTTGGATTCCGGAAGGTTACCTGATGTCATCAGGCGGTTACTGCGGCGGTGAAGCTGAAGGAAGCATCGTCATGGTCAACACACCGACTCTGATCAGCACTTACCCCAATCCCTTCAATCCGGAAACGACTCTGCAATTCAGCCTGCCGGAAGCTTCCGAAGTGAACCTGACGGTCTATAACCTGCAGGGACAGGTCGTCAACGTTCTGGTCAGCAGTATGTTAGAAGCTGGACAGCACAATGTCAACTGGAATGCCAGTCATCTGCCATCAGGAACTTACATCTACAGATTGACCTCCTCACAGGGCCAATCCAGCGGCAAGATGGTGTTGGTGAAGTAAGCATCGACTAAAACCGTAGGCAGGGGTTTCTTCCCCCTGCAAGGGCGAACTTCACGGTTCGCCCTTTCGTTTTATACTCTCGGGAACTTTTTACCTGTTCTCAAGATTCAAGAAGAAAATGGTCTTGACAATTTAGAGTTAGTTCTGTAAATTAAAATAGCACCCTTTAGTCGGGGTCGCCTCGACCCCGACTATAGCTATTGGAGGTTATTATTATGAAGGCTATATTAAGTCTGCTTATCGTTAGTTGTTTCGCTCTCCCCGCCTCTGCAAACGACTATCTCACTCCCTTAGACTTCGGCTTTGGGATGCTGGAGCACGGCAGGGTCGATTACTGTAATCCTCCGCCCCATACCTTAGCCGGTAACTTCAACTCCGATGACTACCCCGACATCGCGCGCTTCGATGGCAACCGCCTGGAGATCTTCATCTCTACATCGTATGGCTATTCTTCCGATCCGCAGCAAGTGAAAACTTTCGACAAGCCGATTGCCTCGTTAGGCTTTGGCGGTACGGTTTGGGATACACACCCGCCATTGAAGGTTGTCTTTACAGATGGTACTGAGGAGCTGTTCTATCTCCGCCGAGGCATGTTAGACCTTGACGGTGATGTGCTGAGCTCTCCATCTCCTCATCCGCCCCGCACTATTAGTGAAGCTGATTTCCAGATTGTGTGGGAAAGTGAAAATTATCCACATATAGCGAACCGGGCAACTGTCGGTGATTTAGATAATGACGGAATTATCGAAGTCGTCACCTGGTGGAAAGAATCAGCCTATGCGGATACAGCTTGGATCGACATCTATAAAGTTGTCGGGGATAATACATACGAGTTGTGGAAGAGAGAACCGCTTGTTTTCGAAGGGCCAAATCCTGGCTTAAGCCAGTTACTGATTACTGATGTGGACCGAAATGGCTTAAAGGAACTTGTTTATACCGGGGAAGATGCTTATTTCTGGGAATTTGACAATGCTGGCAATTATCAGGTAATGAGATCAAATTTCACCTTTCCCCGTCCGGTGATGGATGTTAAAGAGTGCGATTTCGACCAGGATGGTATCTATGAAATTGCCTCGGTTGGATCCTATTATAATTGGCAACCGCCAACCGCATACAATGTCTGGGAATTCAATTACAAATTACCGGATGATTCGCTGATTTTTTTTAGTTCATTAGCCGGAACTTACCTGGATCGCTATGACGTCAGATTCGATATAGGCGATGTGAACAACGATGGATTACAGGATATCGTGACTGGCACAGGACAGTCCTGGGCCGGTTCTGAACCGCTTGATGTGTTATATTACAGTTATAATCCTGCCAGTCCATCAAATTTCACCGAAAACTGGATCTATACAGGCTTGAATATGTCCTGCGTATCCCCTGTAATCGGTGATTTCGATGGGGATACGGAAAATGAACTCTTCTTTGGGGGAAGTTGGGCGGGATTTTCCTCAGTAGTTTTATTGGACAGTCCGGGCGATACTGCGGAAATCATCTGGGGAGATTCAATCCATGCTCCATCACTCGCCTCGGAGGGTTGTTTTGCTGTGATTGACGGCGCGCCTGCCGTGGTAACGACTCATATTTTACCGAGCCTTCCCACTGGATCTCACCTGGCACTCTGGACACACATTGATGGAGGGTTTCGTTTCGCCTGGCTGAGTGTATTGGATGATTCAGCTGCCTACCACGATGCAACTGTCCTCGATGTAGATCTTGACGGCAAGCAGAATATCATTGTAGCTTCGGATATAGCCCATCAAATAGTAGATTATGAACAACCCAGTTCTGGTATCAAGGGTTTTGGAAAGACGCCAGGTGAATTAGAATTTGCCTTATTGCCGGGATACCCGAATCCATTTAATGGCATCATTACAGTTCCCTTCGAGCTCAACAAGCGTGCAGACGTTCGACTATCCATCTATGATATTACAGGCCGTTTGGTGTACAGTTGGCAGGAAGAGAACTTATTGCCGGGCTATTATGAAGTCGATTGGCATGCAGAAACCGAAGCCTCCGGTATTTATATCTTTTATTTACGTTCCGGTGAAGAGGTACAAACCCGTAAAGGGGTTTTGTTGAAATAACCGCATTACTGACTATAATGGACATGCCAAGGCATGTCCCTACATTTACGGCATAAGAACCCACCACAAGCGGTGGGCACTAAATACAAAAGGCTGTCTCAAATGAGCCAGCCTCTCTTAAACTTCTTTTCTTCTCTTATATCTTCATTCCCATCTTTATCCCCGCTGCCAGGAGGGGGATCATGATTTCGTGGTGACCGGTGAAAGTGTAGCCTTGGCCACCTCCCATGGTGGGGCGGGTGACGACATTGACACGCGGGCGGTAATGCTGGATCATGTCGAAATTGGCAGTGGTGAACTTCTTGCAGGGATCGCCCAGGTTGCGGGCGACGGTCAAGGCTTTGAGGAACACTTCCGGAAGCACCACGGCTGACCCTACGTTCAACACGACTCCGCCATTATCCAGACCCGTGATATGCTGCGCTAAAATCTTAAAATCGCGGTAAGAGAGTTCGCCGATGGCTGCGCCGTCCGTCGACGGCTGCTGGTGGATAATATCGGTGCCGATACCAACGTGAACCGTTACCGGGACGTCCTTCAGGTAAGCCTGCCCTAATAAGCTGATATCCAGATTTTTCGCTTTCGCTTCGACCAACGCCTTGCCGATGGTTTCACCCAGACCCAGCTTTTCCTTGACGCCTGCGTCGATGGCTCCATTAATGAAATCGCCGGTTTCCTTGACCATGCCGAAACTGCCATCGAAGAGATTGGAGGCGACGTCTTCTGAGGTCATGCCGAACATTGAGAGCTCGGTGTCATGGATGATGCCCGCTCCGTTCATGGCCAGCGCGGTGATGATTCCCTGATCCATCAGATCGATCAGGATGGGTGACAAACCGACCTTGATGACGTGCGCGCCCATCATCAGGATGACCGGTTTCTGACGTTTACGGGAATCAACGATGTCCGCGATCAGGGCTTTCAGATCTTTGGCGATTAAAATATCGGGCAGCGCATCCCACCAGTCCTGCATCGAAGCGTCGGCGCTGACTGGCTTTCCGAGAAAATCAAGCTGCACCTTACTGAAGCGGTCCTTGATGGAATAGAGCCTGGCGCGCTTATTATCAATTTCGGGGTATTTGGACATGTCAGGAGGTTAGGTATTCGTTTAGAAAATCATCGCGTAAAATGGTGTTAATTTGATCAGCAACATTCGCATTTATCGCATCATGCAGTTTCAAGTCACTGGTAATCAACAATTCGGCATCAGAGTTAATATAAGTATTAATAAGATAATGATCCTCGGATGGCAATTGCTCCATGATATCACCAGATAGTGACGTTTGGGTCACTTCGTCCAGTTTAATGCACTTGTCTGAATTCAATAAAACCATTGTGAACAAGTATTTACTATATATTCTCGTCACCTGATCTTGACGTTTCATTATCTAAATGCTTTTTCAGCCCAAGGCGAACCCGTTAGAACAACGATTTTATCACATTTCCGCTTAAGTTTCTTCAGGAACCAAAAGCTTTCTTCGCCAGCATATTTCCCGTTCTCGCCAAGTAAATCATTCAATAACCACTCATTGACCACAAAACAACGCTTACTCACCTACTTCCTCCTATTCTAATCCGAAACTTTCAAGAAGGTTTTAAGGTCCTCTAATTCCGCTTCAATAAACGTAGCCAGGCCGCCCTCAATTTGGCCTTTTTCATTAATACTCTGCCGCTCAAAATTAGTCGCTTTCTTTGTTTTTACGGCATGATAACAGGCAAGATTTTCAGCTTCCAGTTTACCACCTGCGACCAAAGCCAGTAATGCTGAAATTAAAACTTCGCTATGTGTTGAGATGATGAAATGCTTGCCTTCTTCTTTTTGAATCACTGCCAATGTCTGGCAAAATGATCTGATCGCTGAAGGATGCAGATGGATCTCAGGCTCTTCGATGCAGATAGTCTTATTGTCCTCATCCAGCATTGAAGTCAAGGCATAAACTAACTGATTGACTCCGAATCCATCGTTTACCAACTCAGACGTTATTCCGGTTTTCTTATCCGTCGTATCCAGTGAATAAAATCCAGTGCCGGGTATAATGTTAGAACGAATATCTCTGCCCGTCATTTTTTCCAAATAATGACTGACCTTGGACAGTAAATATTTATTAGAAGTCAGTAAAGCTGCGGTTTTATCTTCGCCGGATAGTTGTTTCGCTGACTGCATCACAAAGAAAGGTTTTGTAAATCCGCGTTTAAGAGGAACCATTTCGAATTTTCGTAAATCCTCAACGATGGCATTAAGTTCAGCAACTGTCTTCTTATCGGCAGATTGTGAATGCTCATTACTATTCAATTTTAAATTTGTGAGGTGACCAGCTATCTGCGCAAGTATCCCATTCCATTTAACGACATGAGTTGAATTTAGTGATTTTAAAATGATATTTGTTAAAGCACTTCCGCTATAAGGGTATTTAGTATTTATTCTTGCAGAACTTCCTTCAACTATCAGTCCTTTAAGACCTTCAGCAGGAATTACATTATAAATAAAGCTAAATGTATCATTGCCCATTTGAATGCTATGTTGGATAGATGCACCATTCCGCCATGAACGCGTAATTCCAAATTCAATTTTTTCTTTCACATTATGATTATGCACGACCGATTCGAATGATCCCATGTCGGTAAATCCCAAATGGAAGAAATCTTCGAGTGGTTGACTGGGATTGACAATAATGTTTTTAAAGACCATCGGTGCATAGAGAAGACTGGATTTGCCCGAACCGTTGTGACCGTACACGACTGTGATGGGAGCCAGTTCTATCTCTTGATCTTTTATTGATCTGAAGTTTTTTATGGTCAGCTTCATGAGGTCTCCACAATGCTGGAGTATTATTCGCTTTTGCGGTATTTACTAAATTTAACGACTTGTCCAGCTAAAGTCAAGACAATAATTGTATGAACCGATGAAATATAAAAACGGCGCAAAACCGTTATTTGTATTTTGTTCAGGTCTATAACTTAACCTAAGTCTTCTGCTCTTTCTTGCGTGCGGCGGGGAAGAGGACATTATTCAGGATGAGGCGATATCCCGGCGAGTTGGGGTGTAATTCCAACTGAGTGGGAGGATCGCCGACCTGGTGGCGGTAATCTTCCGGATCGTGGCCGCCATAGAAAGTGAAGGTTCCTTTTCCGACGTCGCCGTGCAGGTATTTGACTTCATAAGCGCCTTCGACTTCTCCCATGATAGTGACGCTCTCCTTGACCAGCGATTTTTTAAACGCGGTGGTTTGTCCCATGAAGCCTTTGACGACGGAGGTATGACACTGCGTCAGCATGGTGGGGACGGGATCGTACTTGGCGGAAAACTCGAACAGGGTGAAATAGTCCAGCATATCCCCTCGAGGCGAGCGGCCGGTCAGGGGGGTGGTATCTATATCGGAGAACTCATAGACCATAGGATCGGTGATCAGGGTGAAATTCTGGAACGCCAGGGATTTACTGTAGTCCAGCTTTTGGGGGTAATTCGGATCGACGGGCGTGCCGTCAAATACGGCGGCTGCAATATCAACGTTTTCTGCGGCGAGTGCGATATCGTAGGAATCGGTGGCGGAACACATGGCGAACATAAATCCGCCTCGGTCCATGTAGTCATGGATGGCTCGGGCAACGGCTTTTTTCTCTTCCTGAACGGTGGCATAGCCTAAGTTTGAAGCGATCTCTTCGTACAAGGCTTGTTGTTCGATGTACCATTTAGCGCCGCGATAGAGAGCGTAGAATTTCCCGTATTGGCCGGTGAAATCTTCGTGGTGCAGGTGCAGCCAGTCGTATTTGGAGAGTTTTCCGGTTAAGACCTCTTCATCGAAGATCTTGTCATAAGGAATTTCGGCGTATTCTAAAGCCAGAGTGACCGCATCGTCCCAGGGTTGGAAATTGGGTGGAACGTAAACTGCGATTTCGGGGGCTTTTTCGAGCAGCACGCGCTCCATATTGCTGCTTTCGATCTCGGCGAAAATGCTGGACACCTGCGCGCCGCCGATAATCTCATAAGTCACACCCCGCAAGCGACAGAGTCTTTCCAGAGGGGGATTGGCCGGCATGAGGAAACTGCCGCTGCGGTAGTTCAAGAGCCAATCGACATTAACGCCTTGTTCCAGCGTCCAGTAAGCGACGCCATAGGCCTTTAAATGATTCTTCTGGGTCAGGTCCATGGGAATCAGTAGGCTCTGGGCGTTGACGGAACTGAAAGAAAGCAGCGCCAGCAACGCTAAGAGTAATCCATATTTCAGCAGCTTCTTCGGCATTCTATTTATTGTAAATGAGGCTTCGCTTTCACAGGTATTTATTATCCCGAGCGATGGTATCGCAGGCTCGGGCCGCCAACCGGAACGGGTTTGATAGGCCCATCCGCCTGACCTTCGATGAACTGGCGCACGACTTCGTTATCGGTGCTTCTGATTTCATCGGGTGTGCCGTCGTACATGATCACGCCGCGGTGCAGCATAACGATGCGGTCGGCAATTTTATAAGCGGAGACCATGTCATGCGTGACGATGATGCTGGTGACATCAAGTTTCTCTTTCAGGTTGACGATCAGTTCGTTGATAATATCGGCCATGATGGGATCGAGGCCGGTGGTCGGTTCATCATATAGCACATAACTGGGACTGAAGGCTATAGCGCGCGCCAACCCCACCCGCTTTTTCATCCCGCCGGATAGTTCTGCCGGTTTAAGGGCCTCGGTGTCGGGCAGACCTACCATGCGTAGTCTCTCTGCTACGATCTGGTCGATTTCTTCTATTGGTTTGTCGGTATGTTCTTCCAGCTCGAGGGCGATATTATCTCGCACAGTCATCGAATCGAAAAGAGCCGAGCTCTGAAACAGCACGCCAAAGTTGCGACGCATACGGTAGAGATCGGCTTCCTTCATCTGGGTGATATCTTCACCGTCGATGATGATATTGCCGGTATCCGGTTGAATCAGTCCGATCAAGTGCTTTAAGAGCACACTCTTTCCGCATCCGGAACGTCCGATGATGACGATGGATTCACCGGTATTGATGGTTAAATCGACGCCGCGCAGAACCGGTTTTTCACCGAATGATTTGGTTACTCCTTTTATCTCGATCACGGGTATGCCTAAAAAAGTATGATAGCCAGCAGATAGTCGAAAATCAGTATCAGTATGGCCGACAGCACAAATGAGCGAATGGTCGATTTCCCGACGCCCTCTGCGCCGCCAGTGGTGGAAAACCCGACATAACAGCCAATCAAGCTGATGATGCCACCGAAGAAGAGCGCTTTAAACAGGCCTGCGAAAATGTCATAAACTATAAAAAACTGGGGGATTTCGCTGAAAAAGATCTTCGTGGGAATATCGAGGAATACTACAGCGACGAACCAGGCTCCGGAGATGGCGATAAAGTCGGCAAAGACCACCAGAATCGGCATCATGATTACAGCCGCGAAGAAGCGGGGCGCGGCCAGATAGCGAACAGCATTAATGGCCAGGGATTCCAGCGCGTCGATCTGCTCGGTCACCTTCATCGTCCCCAATTCGGCTGCGATTGAGGCGCCCACGCGCCCTGCAAGAATAATCGCGGTCAGTACGGGTCCCAGTTCGATGATCACGGCTTTATAGGTAGCCAGGCCTAAATAGCGGATGGGCACATAGCCGGAAATCTGATAGTTTGTCTGCCAGGCTGAGACGGCGCCTGTGAACAATCCAATCATCATAACAATCGGGAGGGAACGGAAACCGATGGTCATCATTTGTTGGAGGAGCAGATGCCAGTCTTTAAACACTCTGCCACTATACGACAGAATCTTGCCCAGCAACATAAAAATTGCGCCTGCTTCTTCGAAAAATGTTATGGTGTCCTTTCCCAGCTTTGAGATGGCATGGCGCATTTAATCAGCGCTCCGTCCAGCGCCAGGTAAATTCAGCAGCAAATTGATCCCCTTTAAATCAGTTGTGCGCTAATACTCTGCGCCCAGAGAGAAGTAGTAGCGGGGACTCTCCGTGCGATCCCAATAGGTTCGCCAGGCAACGTCCCAACGCAGTACAAATATTCCTAAATTAACGCGCGCTCCAAAACCATACCCCATCATCAGGTCTTTAAAGGTCACGTCTCCATTTTCATTCAGAGTGGTGCCACGGAAATCGTTTTTATCCCAGGTGCCAGCAGTATCCAGGAATAGAGCGCCGCGGATATTCCTCAGGTGTATGGGCAGCGGCCAGCCTAAAACAAGGTGCCGGATCAGGGGATAGCGGAACTCCAGGTTGACCAGGGCGTATCTGGTGCCGATATCCGTATAATAGTCACCTCCGCGGAAGGGAGTGACAAAGTTGGAGAAATAGATATCCTCGATATCACCCTCGATGTGATCGTGATAACGCCGGTTGATCCAGTTAGTCACACCTCCCACATAAAACTGGATCGGGTCGTTTCCTTCAGAGTATCCCGCAGTTCCACGAACTGCCAACTGGTATCCGTTGGCGATTTTCAGATATTTTCGGGCATCAAAGGTGACCGTATGGAAATCTAATCCCCACCCAGGAGAACCTGGCAGTGTGAATTGATCTTCCAAATCGGGACTGGCGTAAACGGACAGTCTTGCTCTTAATCCATTTACCGGGCCGACAGATCCCCATAAAATGGTGTCATGTACCCAGGAAATTCCTCCCATGAACACGCGCCGTTTTTCCTGGTACTCGTAATCACGGACCACCCAATCATATTCTTCGCGGTCAATGCCGTTAAAACTCAGACTGCTTTCGACCCTGGTGTAACGCGAAAAAGGATATTCTGCAGAGAGCTGCATGCCGAAGTTTTTATCACGGTAGTAGGTGTAGGATCCATCAGATTCATCCTTCACGGCGAAAAAGTAGGCGTTGTGATGGATTCCGATACCATAGTCGATCCGTTTTGGAAGATAGAGATAGAGCAGTTGTGCGTTTGTATTTTCCAATTCAGAGTAGATATCCAACCCTAAGAAGATCTGATGGTCGCCCATCTGATCACTGAAGAGCATCAAGCCCATGGCCTGCACGCCGAAGAAGGTTGAATAGCCGGCTGCAGCGTATACGATATCCGGGGAGAATTTGATTTTATAATCTTTAACCGCGTAATCCCCTGATGCTGTCAGGTACTCTGTGGAATCAAGAAAGACCTTTTCGGTTTTCTGCTGGGTTTGATAGCGATCATCGAACACCATGCGCCCCATAGGACGCTGACTGGAAGATGCTTGAATCCCCAGGAGCTCGGACTCTGATTTTTCTGCCTCAGGCTCAATTCCCAAGTCAGCAGCGAAGGGGACAGCATCTTCAGGGAAGCGCTTTATATCGGGATCAAAGGGATCGTACAGGTAGAAGAGATCATATCCTCCGTCAAAGAAACTAGTAAAGGCGACACTACCCGTATTTGACCACGAAGGTTGAAAACAGCCGGTCTGTAAATTTGTAATGGCGTAATATTCGCCTGTATCCAGATGATAGAGATACAGATTATAGACTCCGTCGCGGTCGCTGATGTAGGAGATGACATTTTCTTTCGACGTCCAGCGGGGAGTCCGTTCATTGAATTCGTTGTCGGTCAGGCGCTGCATCTCACCCGAATGAACGTCAACCAGATAGACGTCATTTTTTCTGTAATCGTGTTCGGCTATATTGAAATCGTCGGGAGCAGGCTGCAAGTAACCATTGCGATCGCTGGTAAAGGCGATGAGCTGACCATCCGGGGACCAGGAAGGATCGAGATCGCTGAAAATGTCGTCCGTAATCTGCGACAGTTCTCTGCTTTGCAGACCGAAGCTGTAGATATCAGAATGGCCGCTTTTCATCCCCACAAATGCGATGGCATCGCCAGTTGGCGAATATACTGGTGAGAAAATTCCATCCATGTCGAAGCGGATGGTTTCCACCACGTCAGCTTTGCTTACGTCGATGATGTGCAGGGCGTCGGATTTGCCAGCCTTTGAGGCAAAAGTCAGATATTTACCGTCAGGCGACCAGGAAAGACCGGGGCGCAGCCAGTGAAGTTCTTCAAATTTGGCGCTGGTTTGACCGGAGATCAGCTTCTTCTTGATTTTACCATCAACAACGGACATCAGGTAAATGTCGAAATAGTCGCTGCGATCGGACAAGAAGGCAATTTCATCTCCGGTGGGTGAAAGCGCTGGAGAATTATTGACGAAATTGCGATCTTTGATATGATCTGTCAACCGTTTGGCGATATCAGCGGGATCATCAAGCTGTGCAACGGTTGGCCAGTATTGGGCTTTCAACCATTTCTGCCAGCGTTTTGAGAGTTCCTCTAAATCCTGTCCGAGAGAAATTTTCAAGCCTCTTTCCAGATCGCGGGCTGTCTTGATCTTATGTAATATTTCCCCGATTTTTTCAGGGCCATAGCGTTCGGAAATGTAGTAGAGTACCGATTGGCCGCCTTTATAATTAAGATAACCTCCCATCTCAGAGATGGGAGGCAGATAACCGTTGATGGTGGCGTCTCGCATGAAGAGATCGGAATCTGTATCCCAACCGTGGCGGGACTCATATTCAGCCAGACCTTCGATGAACCACAGGGGCAGAGGCATTCTGGAAAGACTGGATAGTAAAGAACCAATACCACCGCCATAGATCATTTCCAGCATAACAGCGTGAGCTAACTCATGATGAGTAACGTGGCGGAGCTGTTCGTAAGAGCCTTCGTATGGGATAACAACCCGGTTTTTGAAGAATTCAGTAAATCCGCCTACGCCTTCTTCAGGTGAGGAGAAGGTAACGTTCGTCGCTTGGAAGGAATTATGTGAAGGATAGGTGATAATAGAGATACGTTCACGCAGTTCGTAGTTGTACGATGCTGATAGTTCAACATAGGCGTCTTCTGCGGTTTGAGCCACGAATTCCGCGATGGTCAGCCCTGATTGTGGGAAGTAAACGTCAAAGTGCTCACTCTGAATGTAACTCCATTCAGGGGTGAAGTATTGCACCTTGTTTTTACCGAATCCTGACGCTTCAGAATGCAGCCCGATTGAGGCCAGCGCAGCGATAGTCAGCAAAAGGCTGATTTTTTTACTTATATCCTTCATCTCAAACTCAAGTTACACAATCTAACTGTAGGCATGCTGCCCTCCGAAGAAATAATTCCCGAAGAAAGATAAGAGCACCATCAAAAACCCGAAGACGGCCAGGATCGCAGCTTTGGACCCACGCCATTGCCGCTGGTAACGGGCATGCAGGAACCCGGAGTAGAAGAGCCAGATAATCAGAGAACCAACTTCTTTGGGATCCCAACTCCAGAATGATCCCCACGCCTGTTCCGCACAGATGGCGCCAGCGAACAGGGCTCCAACAGTGTACAAGGGGTAGCCTAAGGCGATTGCTTTGTAGTTAATCTCATCCAGGATCTCCAGATCCATATCAAGTTTGTCTAAAAACTTGACTTTAAAGCTGGTCAAAACCGCGTTGCACAAGAAGAAGATGGGCCAGGTAAGAACCAGCGCGACTCCGAAGAACTCGAAGATGCGCAACGGGCTGCGCGGAGTGATGACGTAGAGCCCGTTTTTATTCGCTAAACCGGCGATCAAACCGGCCAACAGCAATGAAAAAGCCATGATGGCGAACAGATTCGAGCCATATTGACTGTCGTTATTTTTTTTCAGGCTGTAATTGTAGAACAGGCTGAAAAAGATCGCGGCAACGGGGAACCCCATTCCCATTGAGGTAAAGAGCGATCCCCAATCGCTGATTACTGCTCCCCCCAGGTTAAAGGTCATGGCCGAGAAGGGGCGCAGACCCACCAGGGACAAGATAAAATAAAATGCGACCGGCAGCGCGATGAAGCTGAGGCTCCACCAGAGCATCGCTTTGCCCGGCAGGGAATCGCTTTTCCCAATATCATAAGCCCGCATCAGGTAGACGAAACTGACTGCGCAAGCGACAACAAACGCGCCGGATCCTAATGCTGCCAGGGTCACATGTATGGTGATCCAATAACTCTGGAGAGCGGGCAGTAATGCCTGACTGACGTCTTTAGGCAGGAGAGAGGCCGTGGCCATCAGCATGAATACCAATGGGGCAATGAAGGATCCAATGATGGGGCGTTTATATCTCCAAATCAGGATCAGAAGGATCGCCACAGCCATCCAGCTCATTAGAGACATGTACTCGTACATGTTCGACAGCGGCACATGGTCGGAGGTCGCCCACCGAATGAAGATGGCGGCGGTCTGGGGAATCAGCCCCAGCAGCATCAACAGTGTCGCAACACGCTGAATTGCTGGCTTCCTGAAGGGTACGTAGAGTGTGTAGGATAAGAAACCGCCCAGGTAAAGCCAGAAGGCAATGTAGAAAAATTTCACATCTAAGGAAGTCAACGGCAATCCTCTCTGAAATTAGATGATTAAATTGATGAAAATCCCAACTGTGTTAAAATTTATACGAGAGAATTTTGCCAATTGTTACCGACTAATGATAGTTATTACCATGTCATTTTTTGTGACCACCAGATTCATCGTACAGTTCGATCCATCTCCATCGGCATCTACAGTGCCAATGCCCTGCAGTATGACTTGACTGGCGCTTCCGGCCACCAGAATACTGAAAGTCCCGTGGTCGTTGACGGGGATATTGGTAAGCAGTGACATCCCCTCCGCAGTGGTCGTTAAGCCCGTGAAGCTATGTCCGCCACCGTCCAACCATTCAGGCGTTCTATAATATTTCTGAGCTCGAATACCCAGTTCCGTTAAGAATGAACTCACCTGATCAAAATTCGCTTCTGCCGCTTTTTCGTCGAAAACTCTTCCGGCCATTACAACAGCCAGCCCCACCAATATCAGAACCAGGACTAACATGAACATCTGGGTTGATCCCACGACACCCCCCTAATTATAACTTTTACGCTGAAAAGTTGTTCCTTTACTCGCCCATCACTTTTATAATGACACGTTTGCGGCGACGGCCATCGAACTCAGCATAGTAGACTTCCTGCCAGGGTCCAAAATCCAGTTTACCGTCTGTCACCGGGATGATGACCTGATGGCCGACCAGCAGATTCTTTAAATGTGCGTCACCGTTTGTTTCACCGGTGCGATGGTGACGATAGTCGCCATAAGGGGCTAATTTTTCCAGCCAATCGTCAATGTCCTGGAGGAGACCATCTTCAGCATCGTTAATCCAGACGCCTGCTGTAATATGCATCGCAGCGACCAGCGCCATTCCTTCCTTGATGCCGCTGCTCTGCAACACGTCCATCACATCGGACGTAATATTGATAAATTCACGTTTCTCCGTGGTGTTAAACGTGAGGTATCGGGTTTCGAATTTCATAGCTTTTCCAGTTGAAATAGTAATGCCAGAACAATGATACAAAAATAATGACAAAAACGCAATATAATTCAAACTGAATCGGCGCGGTAACATCCGGTTTCACTTGATGAGGAAAAAACCCCGCCGGAGGCAGGGTTGATACTGAAAGAGGTTTCCGATAAGCTCTACGTTGCGTGGAGGTATTCTAAAAATCCGTACATCAGCTTACCTAATTTTCGATTTACGTAAGGCAGATTTATGAAATATTGCAGCCGCGTGTTCGTATTTGCTCGGTCTGAGATCATTTTAATCGAAGCGAAGGGGATTTTGCTTTGCTGCGCGATTTCGGCCAGCACAAATGCTTCCATATCGACTGCTTCTCCACTGTAGCGATCGGCGAGCTTGGTCCGCATCGGTTTGGAGCAGACCGGTTCAGCGGAGGTTACCAGTCTTCCTTTAGCAAACGGTTTGGCGCTTTCAGCCAGAAAACGACTCAACGCATCGTTAATCTGTGGATTTGTCGTCCGCATCCTGCCGGTATGTGCGTCGATGACTTCATCCACCAGGAAAGTCTGTTTGAGCTCCAATTTCTGATCCAACATCCCAGCTGAACCAAAATTGACCAGACAATCCACTTGATGCTTACTCAACAATCCAGAGAGCGCTACCGAAGCTTTTTCCGGACCGATGCCCGTTTCTAAAAGTATGATTTGATGGCCGTTCTGTGTCCAGATGTAGTACTTGACATCCCCCATGGTGTCTTTCTCCACCGCCCCCATACACCCTTTAAATGTGGAAAACTCCAGCGAAGACGCTGCTAAAATGGCGATGGTCATAGTATGCTCCGAAAACCTGATTCCCGGCTAAATTGTTTACTGACGATTTAAATCTCTTCGAGCGAATAGTTGCTGCTTCCAATACCAGCATTTGCGGCTAATTCAAAGTACATATCCGAAGGCATCTTGGGGTAGATCGGGGCGACTTTGTCGCCGCCTGACTTCATACCGTCGGTGCCCTCCAGTTTCGACCCTGGATATCCGGATGCCGCCCTGACCATATCATGGCTGGCTTGATCGACAGCCACCGGGTCGATTCCGCCAATGACCCCCAGATCGGGGACTATCGGCAATTCACTTTTATTCCAGCAATCACAGTCCGGCGTAACATCCAGAAGGAGGTTGACAGCTAAGAATTTATTTTTGAATTTCGTCAATACTGCCGCGGCTCCATCCAAGGTCGCTTCGTATTGCGCAATTTGTCTGGGGGAGGTACCCTTGGCGTCGTGCATCGCGGTCTTGGTGGCAATATCGACACACCCCATTCCCAAATTTTTAATGGCTCCAGCGAGGGGATACTGTAGATGCAGCGTCACATGGGCCAGGGATATCAATACATCTGCATCCCAAATTTCGGACGTCACTCCTACTTCTTTCAAGCGACGCGCCTGGGGCGGCGAAACTTTTACAGAACGATCCCCCATACCGCCGGCTATGATCAGAGGACAGCCCAACACCTCAGAGGTGAATCCATGTCGTTTGGCAGCCTGATAATAATCCCAGGCGGTGTGACGATTCGAACGGTAGAGCACCGCAGTATCCGTGACGAACGGTTTAGCGCCCAGGGCCAGCAATGCTTCGACGATCAGCACAGGGAAAACG
>JAHJDJ010000232.1 GCA_018812585.1 bacterium | reverse complement strand
CGGTCAGCCAAAGGGTATCGACATTTACGGTATCGGCAGCAAAAGTCACTCCGCCGCCCAACGGTTTCCATGACGCGATGATGTCGGCCGTGGCGGAAGAGCCGAGCGCTCGATAGCTTCCATAAAAGATACCCTTGGAACCAACTGTAAAGAGCATCTCATTTTCATAATCCAGGGCGTATTCCGGAGCAGCGATCCAAGCTGCTTCTTCGCTGGGGGGCAGCCCATTGGAAATATGAATCCAACGGTTGGCATTACGGGTCATATAGACACCGTCTTGCGTCGCGCACCAGAGGTAATCCGGTTCGGTTGGATGTCCCAAAATATCGTAAGTGGCGGGTTTATGATCCTCTTCCGGATCGGTGTTAATACGCGAGGCACGCAGTTGCATTGTATCGCCCGCGGTTGTCGTCCAGAACGGACCAAATTCGGTTCCCACCCAGAGAGTATCGAAGCTGCCGCCATACTCAGCTCGACTGAACAGGCTGTGCACGACCGCGCGACGATTATAGTTGGTGGAATCGAAATCATCAAAGACGCCGTCGACGTCAGGCAAGCCACCGCTGACAGACATCCAATGATCGCCGCCATCTGTCGTCAGAAACACACCGCTGTTGGTACCGACGTAAAGCGTTTCTGAACCGGGATAGGACACGATATCGTTCAGATAGGCGTCCTCGGTGATCAGATATGAGTAATTCCCGGTATCCTGACAGGTTGCCGAAACCGGATAATACCCCTGGAAAAAACCCTGTGCGTAAGCCCAGTAGTAGCGGGTATCGCCGACCTGCAGTTCGTCGGCAGAATAAGACCCGTCAGGGCTGCCCAGTAATCCTTCCGGGATCAGGCAATCGGACACTCCATTCCCTGCCGCCATGCTATCCGGTATTGAAAAACCGAATAAGAGCAGTGTCAGGGCAAACAGTATAAGCGGCTGTAGTCCTGATTGTGATCTTCGTCTTTGAGTGATAAAATTACTTTGCTTGGTCATTGCTATCTCCCTGATAGTAGGAAGCTCACCATGATTCATTTGCAAGAGGTGAAACTCTCCTGCTGGGATTAGAATTTAAACCGGAGCGAAAACCGGTGAACATTATCTAAGATCGAGAAATTTGAGAAGGCGTAATCGATGCCGAGCCCGTATCCGGCCATAGGGACGGCAACGCCAGCCCCGGCACTCAAACCGCCGGTATCATGACGGAACATATACCCCAAGCGCAGGAAGGCTGCTTCCATATAGGCATATTCACCGCCGACATGAATTCTTTCCAAGTTATCCGACGGGTGAACGCCATCGACGGCCAGAGACAACCTTTGTGAGAAGGTCTGATAAGCCTCCATGGCCACACCGAAAGCGAATTCGATGGGGAGATCGTACTTCAGGTAATCAGACTGCTCGGGCAAAGGTGTTCCGTTGTCATAGTCCTGATAAGTGTCCGGCAGATCGAATTTACTGCCGAAATTGCGCACGTTCATGCCTAGGCGCAGACTCCTGAATCCGGTATCGTACATCAGACCAACATCGACACCGAAAACGGAACTGGATGACACCCAAAGGTCTTCATGGATCCAGCGGACATTACCCCCGATGGAAAATTTATCGGTCAGTTTCCTGGCATAGGACAATCCCACTGCGAAATCGGAAGTGGAGAAGGTCTCGCCGCTGGTTCCCTGTTGATCCTCAACCGTGGTAACATCCATTACACCGGAATCGAGGTAGATGAAATGCGCTCCGAAAACACCGAGGGGTCCGAAATTGTGGGCTAGGGAACCACCGTACAAATTGATGTCGGCGAACCAGGGGGCATAACTGGCAACAAAGCTGGATCTTTCGACATGCACCAGACCGGCGGGATTACCGAAGGCAGCTCCGGCATCGTTATACATTCCGGTCCCGGCGCCGGCCATAGCCGCAGCTCTGGCGTCCATATCGATTTTCAGGAACTGAGCCCCCATCGAACCAACTTTGGCGAATTCTTGTCCCTGAGCTGTCAAGGCCAGACTCAGGAACAACAGGATCAGTAAGCTTTTCCTCAGCATATTCTTCTCTCCTCTCCCACCTTGGAACAACTATCCAATGATGAGCGGAATGCTTTAAGTCATCTTAACGGGCGATGACGAATTTTCCAATCTTCTTGTCCGAATCTGTTTCCACCACGTACACGTAAAGCCCTGAAACCACCGCTTGAGTATTCTTTGACAAGAGATCCCAGGCTTTACTGTCGGTGCCATCATTGTGCTGTAATTCCTGCACAATATCACCTGCTAAGGTCAATACTGTAATCTTACAGACCGGAGGCAGATTGATGAAGCGGATGGTTTCATCGTATTTAGCTTCGAACAGGTTTGTGCCGCGATAGGGATTGGGCACTACCTTGACGTTACTTAGATCTTCATTCGGCGTCTCGACGACGTCGGCATAATTTTGCGGATAGACCGGCATGGGAGCGCCGCTGTCAGGATCTTTCAGGTAGTTCGCTCTGGCCGATTCCTGCGGCATGAATTCCGGTGTCGTTGCGGTCGGTTCTTTATAGGAATCGAAGGCGGCCACAGCATAGTAATAGGGAACGTAATTAATCGGGGCAGGATAGCTGGCACCCCAGACAGTTTCTCCACCCGTGTCTTCGAATTGGTAGGTAAGATCGGGGAGATCCACCATATTATCCGGATTTAAAGTATCGCCTTCTGTATTAGTGATATAGACCAGTGTGTTCTCGCGGTTATCGCAGGCGTAGATCAGTTCCCAATTTGCTGGGGTGTAGGGCGCCCGGTAGATTTTATAACCTTCAAAATCCGAATACCCCAAGAGAGGATCGATGTACCATTCGGCATGGCTATCCCAAGTCAGCCTCACCCCGTTCCCGATGCCGGTATAGTTCAGATTCGGGATAGGCGGCGGCACTGGCAACACCCAGTGCGCGTCTGCATCAAACACTGAGGGATTTGCAGGTGAACTTTCCTGCGAACCCGCATAGTAAGCTATCATTGCTTGATCGCCCGATGCGCGTACCCCTTTCAACCCTTGCCCAAGACAGTGAGCGTAGACAAACTTCAGTCCCTGATTTGCAGGCAGTGCAAAAGGACCTGTAGAGGTCAGCCAGCGGTAATCGAAAGTGGGAGCGCCAATTTCACGAGGATTAGGAATGAACTGGAACCCCATACCTGCACCGTGAGAAGCTGACATATATTCATATTTTTCGTCATCGTTGCCGGGATCGCTGTTCCAGTTCCACCATTGATGCGCGAAAGGCCTTGGCAAGGTGTCATCTGCGGCCTCATAATAGGGCGCATGCGGCGTGTAGATCAACCGTCCACCGGTCCAGCCATCACAGGGAGTTGGCAGGCCGCGTTCACCTGTATCGTTACCCTGAACCGCGTTATTGTCACCATCGTAAATTATAGACATGTTACGACTGATCAACCAACCGTGCAATTCAAGTCCAGTTGCCTGATCTATCAGAGGTTGGCCGGCCCATTGGCCTGCTTGTCCTAAGATCACCGGGCCGTTATCATCCAAGTAAATCTGGTATTCATCGTACACGCCGTCAGGTTCGACCAATGACACATCCGCATTGGGATTATCGAGGTTAGTCCAGCCGTAGGGTAAACCCCACTCATCGTAGCCGTCCAAACCATCATTATCCAGATCGAGGGGATCGACGATGTCTACTTTATCAGTATTTGAATCATCTCCATCCCAGCCATCGTAATCGACGTTATCATCGATATGGGGGGCAGTAGCATCTGCGGAGGCAACGTCATTATCGAACACCCAGGCGACGTAAAAATTGGACAGGTTGCCAACCATTCCCGTATTTATCACTTCGGATTCGATGATGAAGAAGTCATTGTAGGCTGGCATGGACCAGGAAAGACAGCGCTGGAAAATCTTGATGCCCAGAGGCTCGTGCGTACCAGAAGACACGAAATCGTCGAAGGCGACGTAGGAATCAAGAATCGACTTGCCGGAGCCTAAGTAGAAAGGGTCGTCTTCAGCCGCGTGGAATTCATAGTCGCCGTAATCGGCATGGGAAACGCGCTTCTTCCCCTGTACCAAGGCTCCGACCCAAAAGCGGCCTTCCCAGATGTAATCATTATCCGAACCGCCCGGCCATTCCGCTGAGGGTAGATTGGCGTCAGGATCGCCATAACGTCCGAAGTTGGAGATCGTGGTCCAAACGTTGGCGACGTCCAGTACCATATTCTTGTCCTGAGTCGCGTCGCCCCAGCTTTCCCGCACCGGACCAACTTTATTATCATCGGGCGCATTTCTCGCCCATCCAACCGAGGTGATGAGCAGAACTCCGATAAGAATTACAGCCCAGCGATTCATTTTATTCTCCAAATTAAACTTAGCATCTGTTGTTAAGTCGTTGTATTGGGAGTTCCGTTAAAATTCCACTTTTGCGCCGACACGTATGATACGGCGAGAGCCATAGACCGAAGGATCGTTGTAAGCCCCATCGGGATCGTAGATACGGTTGCCGTTACTGTCAACTTGCAGGGCGTACCATTCTTCATCGTCGAGATCGATGATATTCAAACGATTGAACAGATTACGAACTTCGACGAACACCTTGGCGTAATACCGGTCAAAACGGAACCCCTTGTCAGCAATCATATCCACAGACATGGTCCAGGGCATCCGTTCAGTGTTTTCATACTTCCAGCTATCCTGATCTTTTGCCGGGGGACTCCAAGGCATACCGCTGCCGTAGGCCACGATAAAGTTGAATCCCAGGTTTTCTGTGTAAGGCACGCCGAAAAAGCGTTCCCCATCAAGGGTGCGGAAGTCAACATTGGAAGATAACGTGTGACGTTGGTCCCAATCGAGATAGGTTTCCGTCGTTGGGATGTTGTTACCTGCCCATACAGTGGAATAGTCTGCCGTTGGTGAGGAGTTTTTGCCGCGGGCAAAACTGTAGGTGTAAGTTGCGGTTCCAGATATCAGATGACTGCGAGGTTTGATCAGGGTCACCTCAAAGCCGCGCACGTTGCCGTAGTCAGTGTTATCGTAGAAACCGTACCAGTTAGAAGCTGAGTAGTAGATCTGGCGGTTATTGGTCAACCCGGTGATATCTTTAAAGAAGCCGGTGACATTTAAAACCAGATCGTTAGCAAACTGGTGCTTCACGCCCAATTCGTATGAGGTAGTCTGTTCCGGCTGCAGGTTGGCATTACCGATAATCGGGAAGGCGCCTGTCAGTTGGAATGTCAGATTCGTGAACAGGTAATCGAACCGGGGCACTTGGAAATACCGCCCATAGTTGAAGTACAGAACGTCCCGGTCGGTGATGGGATGACTGATACCCAATCTCGGTGACCAGTCGTACTTGGCATCAACCGAGGTTGGATTTTTTATTTCACCGCCGGTGGTCAGATCAAGTACCGGATCAGTGACGTCGGAAGGATAATTTTCGTAATTGGCATTGAAGTAATCGAAGCGGATACCAGCGTTGACAATCAGACCTTCAAATTCCATTTTATCTTGCACATAAGCGGCCATGGAGTGGGGACGGATGGTGTAATCTTCGCCATAGATGTTGCCACCTGACGCAGCGTCCACATCGTAAATCTGAATGTCGAAATAGCTGCCTTCCACACCCCACTTCATTTGGTGGTTCTGGTTGACCTGACTGGTCATGTGGAACTGAGCATTGTAGGTGAACTTTTCATCTTCATGCCAGCGATCTCGATTGTAGGTGTTACCGACGCCATATTTAAAGAAGCCATCGTCATTCTTTTCGCCAACTCCGAACATAGGCAACTCGGTCATGGGGATCCAGTCATCCATGGGACCGATTTCTGAAGCATCGACGAAACCGTTGTGGTTTTCATCGGTGTACAGATCGTGGTCAGGGCCGTAGTAGATGAAATCCCACAGAGCATTTCCATTAAGATCTTCTGGGTCACTGTCGAAGCGGCCATCACCATCCAAGTCTTCGGTGGTTACCTGCTGGTCATTTTCGCCGTAATCCCACAGTTCAGGCTGGCCGGGGTATGTTATACCGTCCAAACCAGCATCCCAACCAGGAATCTCAAATCCGAACTCATCGTAACGCGTTTCAAAGTCAAACTGACCGTTGCTGTTCAGATCTTCCGATATCTGCATAATGCCATCGCCATTGACGTCATTCCAGGCCCAGGTCAATCCGTCATCAGAATAGACTCGTTCACCCATGTCAAAGCGACCGTCGCCGTCCTGATCTTCGTTCGTCGTTTCGATGATATTCCACTTCAGGTACGTCCGATAGCGATTCAGGCGGACTTCATAGAAGGTTTTTTCGCTCAATGTATGCGTTAAGGTGAAACCAAACTGATCAGAGGTGGCGTCATATTCCGGGGTGCCGTCGAACAGGTCATGTTCGTCCAGTTGACCGTTGTGGTTCAGGTCTTCCGTGTCCATGACACCATCGCCATCCAGGTCAGTCCATTCGTTGGCTTGCTGGATGCCGTCCCCATTGAGATCCTCCCATTCGCTGTCCAATTGGCCGTTACCGTACCAGGAAGCGAAAGCGGGTTCGTCAAGGAAATCCTCATTTTGATCTTCAATGGTAGGGATGCGGTACAGGTTGTAGGTTGTAGTCATGGATCTTTGGAACTGCGTGTAATCATTCCGATGATACAGACCGTTAAACGCCAATTTCACCTTGGGAGTGACGTTGTAGGTCAGCTTACCCTGGAAGGTTCGGGGCTCATTTTCATCGTTGGGGAAGCGACCGTAGTCATGCGACCATTCAGCCGAGGTGAAGAAGCGCATATTGTCAATATATGGAACGGGGCCGCCAAATGACCCTTCCACATTCCACAGCTTTTCGTGCCAATCTTCTGCGTAACCAGAGAAATCAGATGTCTTGAACCGGAGTGCGCCGGTAAATTTCGGTCCGCCTTCCTTTAGTATCATATTGACGATACCGGACTGTGCCGATCCGTATTCAGCTCCAAAGCCGCCTGTTTGCACTGAAACTTCTTGCAGCGCCATTTCAGGAACGTCACTGTCAAAAGAACCGGTTTCCGGGTCGACTGTCAAAGCCCCGTCAATCAGGAAGGCTACCTCCCTATTGCGCCCTCCGCGAATGTGCAATTGACCATCCTCTTCAACCGCGCCTGCAGTTAAGGCGAGGATGTCTTCCATGTCATCGACCGGCATCAGCTCAAGCGCTTG
Organism: bacterium; assembly: GCA_018812585.1. Lineage (GTDB taxonomy): Bacteria > Electryoneota > B3-LCP > B3-LCP > B3-LCP > JAHJDJ01. Next base: position 14,815 of record JAHJDJ010000232.1, on the reverse strand, counting down.
CGCAGAAGTCGTTAAACGACTGGCGGTCACATCCTTTTCAATCAATGGCTTTTTGGCAATGACTACCACTTCTTCACCCACATCCAGGATGTCGGGTTCCATTTGGATGTTGATGCGGCTGGTCAGGTCAGTTTGGACACGAACGTTCTGCACGAAATAGTCGCAACAGCCAAGCATGGTTGCTTTGACTGTATAGACTCCCGGTGGAATGTTGAGGATAAAGTAGTTTCCATCCAGGTCTGTCGTCGCGCCCAACGTCGTTCCTTCGATAACCACGTTTACCGAAGGCAACGGTTCGCCGGATCCCCTGTCGGTAACCCGACCAGCGATTTTACCTGTGGTCGCGCCCATAGAGACGCATGCCCAGGTGAACAGTACCAGGACTGTCACTATCCATCTTGATGCATTCTTCATAATTATACCTCGCCGCTCATAGACTGCGCCAGCGGTCGGGTTATACGCGCGCACAGGCGCGCTCCTCCCAGAAGGGGCAGAAAGGCACATTTCGTTTTACGTTCTTACTTTTGAGATAAGATGGTTTGGCTATTAAACTTATGTTTAATGAGGTAGGAAAACAGAGGATGTCTTGACCACCGACTGACACAAAAGCCTCCTCAATTTGTCTGCGGATGGATAGATCCCGTTAGCACGCTACCTGCATGGATCACACGTCAGGTCATGCTAAAAATTTACCATATTGCCTAAAGGTTAACAATTTTTTCCAGAAAGTCAAGCAAAATATTCAAAATATCTGGACTATTTCTATTAAAATTCCTCAAATTTATGCTTCAAAAAGCTACACTTATTGCTCTAAATATCAATGTTTGTTTCTGGATTACATTTATTTTAGGGGAGATTGAGCCGCTGAATATCAGTTGATTGGCCCGTTTCCACGTCAATCGTAAGCAGGACCGCATTCAATCTCAAGTTATCTTTTGCCATCTGGTAACGATGCGGAATACCCTGAATAAATCGTTTCAGGGCAATCTTAGAATCCAGTCCGATGACGGAATCCATCGGGCCAGTCATCCCGGCATCTGTGATATAGGCGGTTCCCTTCGGCAGGATCCTTTCGTCGGCTGTCTGGACGTGTGTGTGGGTTCCGATGACTGCTGACACTTTTCCGTCGAGGTGCCAGGCCAGAGCCTGCTTTTCTGCGGTAGCCTCGGCGTGAAAGTCTACAATGATAATAGGGGTCTTGTGACGAAGATTTTCGGCCTCCTTTTTGCCTTCGCGAAAAGGACAATCGATAGGATACATGAAAGTGCGCCCCTGCAGATTGAGCACCCCGACTGTGATTTGATGATTGGATAGGAAAGTGCCGGAACCTCTACCCGGGCTTTCGGGAGGATAGTTCAAGGGGCGCAGCAGGTTTGCCTCTTCGACAAGCAGTTCTCTCCCCTGCCGTAAATCCCAGATGTGGTTGCCACTGGTAACAGCGTCGATACCGAGCTGACGAAAGGCGGAGAATTCCTTGGACGTGATACTCTTCCCGGCGGCGGCATTTTCTCCGTTGGCAATGCAGAACTCGACGTTGTGCTTCTTCAGCAGGGAGGGCAGCAACAAGGCAGTAACGTCCAATCCCGGCTTTCCAACGATATCGGCAATAAAGAGGACGTTGATGGTTGACGGCTTCTTTTTGTTCAAGGGCTAAACCTGCATATTATTTGGCAAAATCGATCGCACGGTATTCACGGATGACTGTGACACGAATCTGACCAGGATATTCCATCTCTTCCTGTATTTTTGCGGCAATATCGGCTGCCAGGGCTTGCGACCCGCCATCATCCACCTTGTCTGATTCAACCATAACTCGAATTTCGCGTCCGGCTTGAATTGCAAAGGTCTTGGATACACCGGAAAATGAGGTTGCCAGATCTTCCAGACGTTCCAGACGCTTGACGTAGCCTTCCAGAGATTCTCTGCGAGCGCCCGGGCGCGATCCGGAAATAGCATCAGCAGACTGCACTAGAACTGAGATTGGATGTGTGGCTTCTTCATCTTCATGGTGCGCTGCGATGGCATTTTGCACGATCTTGTTTTCGCGGTATTTTTTCGCTAGTTCGACGCCGATGGAAGTGTGAGTTCCTTCTGTGTAACGATCAATGGCTTTACCGATATCGTGCAGTAAACCAGCGCGTTTTGCCATATTACCGTCCAGTTCCAATTCAGCAGCCATTAACCCGGAAAGGTAAGCCACTTCTTCAGAATGCTGCAAAACATTCTGGCCATAAGAGGTGCGGTAATGCAGTTTGCCAAGCAGCTTGATTAATTCCAGGTGCAGCCCATGAACGCCGACGTCCAGGCAGGCCTGCTCGCCAATCTGGATGATCTGCTCATCCATCTCTTTTTCGACCTTTACCACGATCTCTTCGATGCGTCCCGGGTGAATGCGGCCATCCGCCATCAATCGCTCCAAGGCGATCCTGGCGATTTCACGGCGATAGGGATCGAATCCTGAAAGCACTACCGTTTCGGGTGTGTCGTCAACGATAATTTCAACTCCTGTAGCCGTTTCGAACGCTCGAATATTGCGTCCCTCACGACCAATAATGCGTCCCTTGATCTCGTCGTTTGGCAGATTAACCACTGAAACTGTTGTTTCTACCGAATGTTCTACTGCGGATCGCTGAATCGCCTGAATGATAACTTCCTTGGCTTCACGGTTGGCAGTGAGCCGTGCCTGCTCTTTCATCTCTTTAACCTGTTCAGCCGTCTCCAGCTTCGCACGTTCCATGAGGTTGTGCTTCAACTGTTCAAGAGCCTCTTCCTGCGTCATACGCGCAATGCGTTCAAGCTGCTGATTCGCTTCAAAAATTTTCTGTCCGATCTCTTCTTGTTTTCGATCGAGTTCCTGACTGCGATGATTCAGCTTGTTTTCGTCCTGCTGTATTTGTTTCTGAGCGCGGTCAACTTCCTCATGCCGATGTTTCAAATGCAGGTCGCGTTCGGCCAGCCGGTGTTCCGCATCGGCTAACTTTTTGCGCCGTCCTTCTGCTTCGATCTCAAACTGCTGCTTAAGTTCAAGCTGTTTATCTTTTACTTCAAGCAGTTTCTCTTTTTTAATCGTTTCAGCACTCTTTTCGGCTTCGATAAGAATTCGTTCGGAGGTTTTAGCGGCAGAATCGACCCGTTTCTGGTCCGAAAGAAACCGCAGCGCCCAACCGACGATAATACCGATCAGCACCGTTAGAAGTGCGAAACTTATAGTTGTGAATGAAAACATGAGTCCACCTGGATCTATGAGCTAAAATCCCCCGCTTCCCAAGGATAGGCAATGAAGGGGGGATCATCTTTATGTTGGGGTTTACTCAGGTCTCTACAGGAAAACTATATCGACCCGAATAATTATAAACCCCTGCGAATAACCTGCGATTATAAAGAGAACCTCCTTCGCCATGATGGGTGCCTCCCTAAGCGTTTCTTACGTCCTCTGCCTGTGAAGGTCCGCCTTACGACGGTTGAGGCCTGTATTACGCGCCTGAGAGGTAGGCTCCCTCTATACTTCCATTGGTTCTTTTTAATCGGATCAGGCTTACCCGCAGGGGAAATGTATGTATTGTCATGTATTGATACACGGCCTGTTTATTCCTGTGAGCAGAGTTTGATAAGCTGACGGGCTCTTTCAGCCGCCTGCTGCTGAAACTCTGCTGCTTCTTCCTGGTTATAGCGCATCTGCTGACGCAATCGGATCAGTTCATCAGCTATATTTAAAGCTGCCAGCACTGCGCCCTTCTGTGGTGATATTTTGGGCTGCATCCGATTAATCAACCGCATGCGTTCATCGACCAGACCTGCAACGCGATGAAGATGTTCAGGATCATCGTCGCTGGTCAGGGTGTATTCCACGCCCATGATGTTGATTTTAATCGGGATACTCATCGTAATCTATGATTAATTCTGTTCCAGTTTTTGTAGTAATTCCTCGATCCGCTCTCGGACTAAACCTGTTTTGAACAGATCGGGTTGATTCCCGGCAGCTTCGATGCGCAGTTGGATGGCTTCGTTTTCTTCCCTCTGCTGCTTTAGTTCAGCTTCAAGAGCCAAAATCTTCTCTCTCGCCTGCAAGTTCTCGCCTTTTTGATTTTTGACAGCCTGCAGGAGGCGCTTGATCCTTCTTTCTAATTCATCGAAGTATGATAAGTCCATGAATAAATCTAACCCCAATTTTCCCCTGCTTTGCTTACGCATAAGCTTCAGGATCTAAGCACTGCTCCGAACGCTCGATCAACGCTTGCCATGATTTGTTTAATCGCCAGATCGGCTTCGTCGTCGGTTAAAGTCCGTTTAAAGGACTGGAAAATCAAACGGAAAGCCAGACTCTTTTTGTCGGCGCCCAATTGATCGCTGCGGTAGACGTCGAAAAGTTCACAGCGGATCAGATCTTCTCCGCCGGCGTTGATGATTGCACCGGACATCTGTCCTGTGGTCACTGATTCGGCTACGACAAAAGCCAGATCTCTCTGCAGGGCTGGGAACGACGAAAACGGTTTATAACTGATGCGCTGCTCCGACTGCCCCTGTAAAACCGCAACGTCAAACTCAAAACCGAAGATCGGGACGTCGATATCGAAGATAGCCGTCGCTTTAGGATGCAGTTGTCCAAAGAGCCCAATCTGGCGCTCACTGGCCATCACCGTGACAACATCTGCTGTGAAACGTCCCGCGCCTTCTATAGTATAATAAACAAAAACCTGTTTGTCAAGCGATAATTCTTGTAGCAGTGACTCAACAGCCCCTTTCAAGTCGAGAAAATCGACGCTGCGCAGTCCCTGATCCCAATTCCCGAGATCCTGCACACCGACCATCAATCCGGCGACGACCTCTTTCTCGCTGAAATCTTTATGGAATACTCGGCCTGATTCGAAAATGCGAAAACCGCGGTTATCGCGATTGAGATTGTGCGCGGCGACTTTCAATAACCCCGGCAGCAATCCGTTGCAGAGATAGGCCATATCTTCACTGCCAGGATTACGCAGCTTCAAAGCTTCGGGATAATCGCGCAGAAGCGTTTCAGATTTGGCAATCAGCGGAGACGTCTTGACCTGGTTGAACCCTAAACGAACCAGCGCATTACAGACTTTCTCCTCGAAAGTCTCCTGAGCCGCAGCGACAACGTCCAGCGCGACATTAGCACGATCAGCCGTCGGCACCTGGTTGTAACCATGCAGTCTGGCAACTTCTTCGATCAAGTCGATCTCGCGTTCAAGATCAAACCGGAAAGTCGGGATGGTGGCCTGAATTGGATCAGATCCTTCAATCTGACACCCTAAGCGCCGTAAATGATCCTGCAGTTCGGCTGTTGGGATTTCGATACCAACGATGGCAGTGACTCTCGCGGGACGAAGCTCAACGTTCCAAGGTTCGAATTTCCTGGGATAGGCATCAGCCACACCGCTGGCTACCTTGCCGCCCGCATATTTGACGATCAGTGCGGCAGCCATATCCAGGGCTCGGACCGTAGCGTTTGGATCAGCTCCCCGTTCGAAGCGCTTAGAAGAATCTGTCGTCAAATTGAGGAAGTTGGAAGTTCTACGCGTGTTGACGGGATCGAAATAAGCGCTTTCCAGAAGAAGATCTACCGTAGCGTCTGTGATTTCGCTTTTCAGACCACCCATGACTCCAGCTATAGCGACACCTTGTTTACCATCACAGATGAGCAACATTCTGGAATCTAATTGCCGCTCCACCTCATCTAAAGTGACGAATTTTTCTTGGGGCTCTGCACATTTAACCACAACGCGATGTTCTTCGAGATGATGGTAATCAAAGGCATGCATGGGATGCCCCATCTGCATCATAACGAAGTTGGTAATATCCACGACGTTGTTAATCGACCGCAAACCGACTGCTTCCAGACGCTTTACCATCCACGCGGGAGAAGGGCCAACTTTGACGCCTTGAATCACCCGGGCGCTGTAGCGGGGACATAAATCGGGTTCCTCAATCTCCACGGAAGTCAATGTTTCGATGGGCGGACCGGTCTCTGCAATGGTATAGGAGGGGGGTGTAAATTCAAGTTTTAATGCGGCCGCGATTTCCCGGGCTATACCGACGTGCGAAAGACAGTCTGGCCGGTTCAGAGTAATTTCTAATTCCAGACAGTAATCCCTGGTACCGAAATAATCCTGCAAAGGTTGACCGATGAGGGCATCTTCGCGCAAGACCATAATGCCGGTGTGATCTTCATTTAGCTGCAGTTCTCGTGCGGAACAGATCATTCCGGTGGAGGTGACACCCCTGATTTTACGTGCATCCAGGGTCAGGCCATTCGGCAGCGTGACGCCAATCCCGGCAAAAGCGATTTTCTGACCGGCGGCAACATTCGGCGCTCCGCAGATGACTTCCTTGATCTCTGCTCCAAGATCAACCTTACAGAGTGACAATTTATCTGCATTCGGGTGCTTGTTGACCTCTAAAACGTACCCAACGATGACACCGGTCAAATCCGGACCGACTGGCGTTAAACTCTCTACTTCAGAGCCAACCATGGTCAATTCGTGAGCCAGCTCTTCAGGAGACAGAGAGAAATCTAATAGATCTTTTAGCCAGAGATATGAAACGCGCATAGTGATTTAAGTGAATTGTCTCAAGAAACGGAGGTCGTTTTCATAGAGCAGGCGAATGTCATCGATGCCGTACCAAAGCAGTGCGATACGCTCGATACCTAAACCGAAGGCGAAACCAGTGTACTCCTCGGAGTCGATGTCAACATCTTCCAGAACGTTGGGATCAACCATGCCGGAACCACCCATTTCCAGCCAACCGGTATGCTTACACAGCCGACACCCTTTACCGCCGCAAAGGTAGCAGGAAGCATCAACTTCAGCAGAAGGTTCAGTGAAGGGGAAATAGTGGGGTCGGAAGCGCAGCTGGGTATCAGGACCGAAAAGCTGCCGATAGAAAAACAGCAGCGTTCCTTTCAGATCGGCGAAAGTCACACCTTTATCGACATAGAGCCCTTCTACCTGATGGAATACGGGAAAATGCGAAGGATCCGGTTTATCGTTACGATAAACTCGTCCGGGAGAGATCATACGCACAGGCAGCTTGCCGCGCTGCATGACGCGAATCTGTACTGGACTGGTTTCAGTTCGCAACAACCGCTCGTCATCCAGATAGAAAGTATCGGCTTCATCTCTCGCGGGATGCCACTCCGGTGTGTTCAAAGCAGTAAAATTGTAGAAGGCGGTTTCGATCTCGGGGCCGGTTTCTACGGAAAAACCCATAGCCCGAAAGATACGTTTGATCCGTTCTTCTATCTGTGTGAGAGGATGAAGGCGGCCAACTTGAGGCCGCCTTCCAGGCATTGTCAAGTCGATTGTCGGGCGGGCTAACTTTACGGCCTGCAACTCCTCCCGGCGTTCGGATAAGCGAGCGGTGACGCGCTCTTTCAGCATATTCAGTTCGGCTCCACGCGCCGGTTTTTGGGCAGGCGGCAGTGGTCCCAACATTTTAAATTCTGCTGTGACAATACCTTTCTTGCCTAAATAACGCACACGCAGCTCTTCCAGAGCCTGTTCGCTATGAACCGGCTGCAGATCACCTTCGAACTGAACTAAAATCTTATCCAAATCAGACATTAATCGTCCTGAGAGCTCATTACGCCTGGACTGATTGAACTATCACTGCGAAAGATTCGGGATCCTGTGCGGCGATATCGGCCAGCATTCTACGATCCAGATCGAATCCTTTTGCCTGTAACCCGTGCATAAATGTGGAATAGGTGGTCCCATTCGCGCGGCAGGCGGCATTAATACGGATAATCCAAAGTCGACGCATTTCTCTCTTACGGACGCGGCGATCGCGATAGGCATACTGGCCGGCTTTATCGACGGTCTGACGCGCGGTGGCGATCAGTCGACTGCGAGCGCCCCAATAGCCCTTTGCTTTTTTCAGTATCTTCTTGCGGCGGAGACGTGATGCAACCGCATTGGTAGATCTTGGCACTGGTACTCCCTGAACTAAGTGGTTATCATCCTTCTGACGCGATCATGATCAGCGTTGGAAACAGTGCCGACCTTGCGCAGATTGCGCTTACGCGTCCGTGATTTCTTCGTCAGAATGTGCGATGCATAAGCTTTCTGACGTCTAATTTTGCCCGAGCCGCTAAAGCGAAAACGCTTCATCGCTGCCCGGTTCGATTTCATTTTGGGCATAGATACACCGTTACGTATTGTTAGGTCTGCGAAAATTTTAATGAAGATTATTTTTTGGTCAGGATCAGCACGAGATTTCGAGCGCCTTCCATTTTGGCGCTGGATTCAACTTTGGCGATATCTTCTAGAACTTCCGCGAAGCGCTTCATCACCACTTCGCCGAATTCCTTGTGCGTGATTTGCCGTCCTCTGAAACTAACAGTTACTTTGACCTTATTGCCCTGTAATAAAAACTTGCGGGCAGCTTCCACCTTAAAATTAAAATCGTGATCGTCTGTTTTCGGCGTCAGCCGAATTCCCTTCATCTGACCGGCAGTCTGTTTCTTGGAACTCTTTTCACGCTTGGAAATCTCATAACGATATTTGCCAAAATCCATGATCCGGCAGACAGGCGGTTTGGCTTGAGGTGCAATCTCGACTAGATCCAGCTCCCGCTTTTGGGCCGTAGATAACGCTTCACGAATATCAACGATACCGACCTGAGTCCCATCGTCATCAATCAAGCGAACCGGTGTGATGCGGATTTGCTCATTGATGCGAACCTGTTTTGCGGGACTTGGACGAGGCGCCTTTTTCTTAATACTTAGTCCTCCTTAATTTCTTTCTTTCTATCTGCAATGGTCGTGGTCATAAGCGATATAATTTCATCTACGGAGCGGCTTCCTTGATCACCTATCCCTTTGAAGCGCAGGGAAACCGTTCGCGCTTCCATCTCCTGCTTGCCGATGATCAGCATCACTGGCACCTTCTCGAGCTCAGCCTCACGAATTTTCCGGCCGATTTTCTCGTTGCGGAGATCGGCTTCTGCCCTGATGCCTGCGGCAGCAAGGCGGGCACGAACCTCGGCGGAGTAGTCATTCAACTGGTCAGTAATCGGCAAAATCCTGGCCTGCACTGGAGCTAACCAGAGCGGGAAATCGCCTGCGTATTGTTCAATTAACAGTCCGATGAAGCGTTCCAGCGACCCCATCACAGCACGGTGAATCATCGCGGGGCGATGCTTTTCGCCATCTGCCCCAGTATATTCCAGTTCAAACCGCTCCGGCATGGAGAAATCCAATTGAATGGTCCCGCATTGCCAGGAACGGCCTAAACAATCCTTAAAATGAAAATCAATCTTCGGCCCGTAGAAAGCGCCGTCACCCGGATTCAGTTCATAAGGGATGTCCGCTTTCTGCAACGCGTTCGCCAGGGCGGTTTCTGCCCGTTCCCAGGTTTCTGCAGTCCCGATGGACTTCTCCGGTCGGGTTGACAGTTCTATATGATAATCTTCAAAGCCGAAGGTCTTATAGAAGCTTAGAGTAAGGTCAATCACGTCGACGACCTCATCTTCGATCTGCTCGGGAAGGCAGAAAATGTGCGCATCATCGACCGAAAAGGCTCTCACGCGCACCAGTCCATGCAATTCGCCCGATTTTTCATAACGGTGCACAAAACCAAGCTCACCCATCTTCAGCGGCAGATCACGGTAAGAATATTGCTGGGATTTATAAATCAGCAGCCCGCCCGGGCAGTTCATCGGTTTGATGGCATAGTCCCGCTCATCGACTGTGGTAAAATACATGTTCTCTTTATAATGGGCGTAGTGCCCGCTGCGATGCCATAACTCTTCGGTCAAAACGGTTGGAGTTCTGACCAGAAAATAGTCGCGCTCTTTATGTACTTTGATCCAATAATTGACAATCTCTTCATAGAGAGTCAATCCCTTGGCGTGCCAGAAAGGCGTTCCCGGGGCTTCCGGGTGAAAACTGAACAGGTTCAGATCTTTACCAATACGGCGGTGGTCGCGTTTTTTGGCTTCCTCATAACGGTGCAGGTGATCTTCCAGCGCTTCTGCAGTGGGATAACTGGTCCCATAAATTCGCTGCAGCATCTGCCGGGATTCATCGCCGCGCCAGTAAGCTCCCGCTAATGACAGCAGCTTAAAATGCTTCATCCAACGGGTGGTCGGCAGATGAGGGCCGCGGCAGAGGTCGATGAAATCGCCCTGCTGGTATAGGGAAACCGTCTCATAGTCATCTGAATCTTGTCCATCAAGCTCTTCCAGATGCTCCAAAAGTTCGACCTTCAGCAACTCACCGCGTTCTTTGAAAAGCGCAATCGCCTCTTCCCGAGACATCTCGCGACGCTCAATCGGAAGGCCTCTTTTGGCGATCTTCTTCATGCGTTTTTCGACCGCTTCCAGATCTTCCGGCTTCAGGAATTCGGGAAGTTGAATGTCGTAATAAAACGTATCATCCAACGCGGGGCCGATACCTAACTGCGCTTCCGGGTAGAGTTCTTTGACCGCCATCGCCATCAGATGCGCGCTGCTATGCAGAAAGATCTCCTTCCCTGCCGCATCCTCAAAGGTAACTGGAGTAACTTCAGCGTCCTCTTCTAAGGGCCGATTCAGATCCCGGAGACGATCCTGATAACGAACCGCCAGTATTTCTCCCATTAAATCGGGATACTGCTCTTTGATGCTTTTCAGCGCAGAGGTTCCCTGGGAGACTCTTATGATAGTTCCCTGATCTATGTTGACAACCATAACGTTAGGTATGTAGACAGAAATGCGGCTTTAAATTAGAGCCGAGAATTAAATATAGACATATCTATCCCTGCATACAAGAAGAATAAACGGAAATAAATAAGACACTAAAGCATAACTATCCTTCTGAAACAGCACAATATAAAGAATTCATCTCGGAAAGTCAATAAGATTGCAAAAAATAAACCGTGAAAAAAGAGTTTCTCTCTTCACGGTTGATACGTGTTATTTTGAAGTTAAGTTGAGGTTATCAGAATAACGTCAGCTCAACCTCTCCTGGTGAATCCGCTGCTCAACTTTGTCAAGCCAGCGATTCATCTCTCTGATGTTGAAGGGTTTTTTGAAGACGTGATAGCCCAGCTTTTTCGCTTTCTGCAGTTGCGGTCTGGTCCAAGCTGCGGACATCAATGCGATATTGTGCTTATCGCAACGTTGGACTTTGTTCTGCTCCAGAAATTCAAATCCTGTCATACCGGGCATGTGTACGTCGCTGATGATGACGTCGCCGCATTTCAGTAACCTCTGCCCCTGACCGACTTTTTTCCGCAGTCGTCTCAGGCAGGATTTCGGATCAGCATAGACCTTCGTATCATACCCGCGCATATCCAGGATGGCGCTGACCAAGCTGCGGACGCCTTCATCGTCGTCCAAAACCCATGCTCTGATCTTCATAGCACTCTCCTTCCAGCAAATCTCAGCTTCCCGTTATCATCTCTCTTCAAAGATCAGGATATTCGGTTTCTACTTATTAAACGAATATTTCTGTAGAAAAGATCCTATTATGGGGAGGTGCGATAGTTCAGCATAGGTCCCTCAATTCTATCAGGTATTTTGTAAAAGAGCGATTTTTATACGGTTATACCGCAATGGATTTAATCCAGGATTGCTCGATCTCCTCAATCCTGGATTCAACCCATGCAGTCAGTTCGTTGACGTCGAAGGGTTTGTGGAAAATTTTCACGCCGAGTTGTTTTGCTCGCCGGTAGTCTTCAGGCATCCAGTTGGCGGACATCAGTGCGATATTTCGCACACGACAGCCGTTGTTCAGTTGCCGTTCTATAAACTGCAGGCCTGTCATTCCAGGCATCTGCATATCGCTGATGATGAGATCTGCGCAGACCTGTCTGCCAGTGCATTCACAATTCGCCGCGTCGCCATAAGGACAACTGCCGGGACGATCGTATTCCTCGACTATGAATCCCATCTCACGCAGCACCATCGCCACGAATTCTCGAATTCCATCGTCGTCATCAAAAACCAATGCTCGCATCATTTCGCTTCTACCCCATTTATTCACCACAAACAGAGTTCACCTGTTTGCATGAGGTACGCTTGAATGATGACGAGTGTGGAATTTTTTCTATTTATTTGAGGGGGTGTTCTGTGCGTCATAAATAAAGGCGGATCATCTGACCCGCCTCTGAGGTGGTTTCGCCTTGAGGATTGCTACTCCTTCACGCTGCCCAATGTTAATCCGGACACCAGCCAGCGATTGGCGATCATGAAGAGGACTATTACCGGTATAGCCACAACCAGCGCTCCTGCCGCGTACAGCCCCCATTCGGTACTCATGTTCTGCTGGAACTGCTTCAGACCTAAAGGCAGCGTGTACATTTCCGGGTCCTGGAGAATCTGCGCGGCGACCAGGTATTCCGACCAGGAAGACATGAAGCTGAAAAGGCCGGTAATCACCAACGCGGGCGCTGCCAGTGGTAATACCGCGCGATAGAAGGCGGAAAACTGATTGCAGCCGTCAATCATGGCGGCCTCTTCCAGACTGCGGGGGATGGTATCGTAATAACCTTTCATGGTCCAGATGCAGAAGGGCAGCGCGGTGGATACATAGACGACCATCAAACCGATATAGGAATTGATCAGATTGAGATAGGAAAGGATAATATACATGGGCAGTAACAGCATGGTGGCGGGAAACATCTGAGTCGTCAGAATTCCCAAAAGAGCCGATTTACGGCCGATAAACCGGAAGCGGCTGATGACATAACCCGCCGTCGACGCCAGGGTCAAGCCTAAGATCGTTACTGCTGTCGAGACGATGAAACTGTTGCGCATCCATTTGAGAAAAGGGCGCCGGGTGAACAGTTCGACAAAAGAGTCCAGAGTGGCATTCGGGGGGATAATGGCCAGCGACGTCGAGAGCAGGCGGTCTCCGGGACGGAGGGAGATGCTCAGCACCCGGATGATCGGATAAATGGAGACAATCATAAAGACACAGAGGATGGCGTAGATAACGACTCGAACCCAGAGTTTGTCTTTTTTCATGGGAATTCCGAACTCAGTAAACCGATTCTTCAGCTTTTGTCTTCTGCAGGAAGAAGATCCCAAATGTCAGCAAAATCAGGAATATGACCATCGATAAGGCTGCGGCGTACCCATAGCGATAGAGATTAAACGCGCTCTTGTAGACATAGGAAACCAGAATGTGAGTGTTATCCGATGGTTCACCGGCATTGGATACCAGCCAGATGACATTCAGGTTGTTGAACGTCCAGACGATACCCAGGACAATGGCAGGCGTCATCACCGGCTTGATAAGCGGGATGGTGATGCGCTTCAGTTTCGTCCACCAGCTGGCTCCGTCGATGTCGGCGGCTTCATAAAGTGAATAGGGAATCGACTGCAAACCTCCCAGGGCGACCACCATCATGAAAGGAAACCCTAACCAGATATTGGTCAGAATACAGGCCGTGAACGCTTCGAACGGCGACCCCAGCCAGTTGACAATGGGCAGATGGAAATATTTGGCGATGACCAGGTTGATAGCGCCGTATTCCTGATTGAACATGCCCCGCCAGGTTAATGCGGTGATATACTGCGGCACCGCCCAGGGAAGAATCAGCAGCGTGCGGATGAACCCTTTACCCGGCAGTACCCGGTTCAGCAACAGAGCCAGGAAAACTCCCAGTCCCACATGGAATATGATGTTGACGCCGGTCCAGACGACGGTTTTGCCCAGTACCTGGTAAAAAACTGCTTCGGTGAACACTGACAAATAATTCTGCAATCCGACGATCTTCCAATCGAAGAAGTTCCGCAACCCCATATTGGAAGCGCTCAGGATAATGTTGTAGATAAGTGGATAGAGCACGGTTAAAACGATGATGAAAAAGGCTGGCAGCATCATCCAGTAGACAAACGGGCGTTTGCGGAAATCTCGGAAAAATGCTAAAATGGTTTTCCACTGCCAAAGAAGGAAACCGATTATCAGCGCCCAAACCACGATCTTGAATACCACAACATAGGGAGCCGGCTGCAGCTGCGAATTCATTTCGCGGATTTTTTTCTCCGCGGTCAACTGCATCTGTTCGGCGGCTTCTTCAGCGCCCATCGCTCCGCCTAATACGGCCTGATAAAAAGGTCGCATGGCATCCCAGACCGCGCGTAATTCTGGCACCACCGGCATGGGGCGTCCCACTTCGATCTGAGACAGGGAATTGCGCATCAATTCGCTGCCGGTGATAGCCGGATCATCGCGCAGTGAGATTGCAGTCGGCATCATATTGATCGAAGCTGCCAACTTGCGTTGATTTTCAGGCAGCAGCAGAAATTTCAGCAGATGCATCGCCGCGGTGAGCTTTTCGTCTGATATATTGGCATTGACAGAATAACCTTTGGGGGACACCATAGGCGTTGGCCAGAGATCTGTCTGAGTGATTTTGGGAATGCGAGTGACACCGATATCGATACCGGCGTCGCGATAAGTCGCCCAGGACCAATCGCCGTTGATAATCATTCCGGCCAGTCCGTCCTTGAACAGCGTGTTGGCCATTTCGTAGTCACAGTTCGCCGGGGTGATTTTATATTTATCTCTCATGTCAATGACAAACTGAAAGGCATGCGCGGCGGCTTTGCTGTTTAAGGTGGGATGATACTGGTCATCCATCACCCAGCCGCCGAATCCACCTAAAAAGGGAACGAAGAAGTAGGGTTCAGTAAAGTTCCAGACCAGGCCAAACTGATCCATTTTACCATCCCCGTCAAAGTCGCGGGTCAGTTCCTGGCCGAGGCGAATCAGATCGTCACTGTTTTCGGGTGGAACAGGCACTAACGATCTATTGTAGACCAGCGTGAGATGATTACCCAGGCGGTCTGCGATCTGGAAAAGGTG
>JAHJDJ010000231.1 GCA_018812585.1 bacterium | reverse complement strand
TCGAATCGTTGCAGGAAATCAGATCGCATGCTCTTCTAAAGCTCTTTACCTCGCAACCGTATCTGACAACCAGGTCTCTGATCGTTTCAACTGTCATCCAAGATAGATTTATTAATCCGATGATCAATCCAATCCCCAAGATAGAATATGCTTATCTATTAGTAAGGCAAGCTTTGTGCCGGATATAAAAGGAAAGTCCAGAGAAATGTGATCTTTCTAAGTGATTGTTATATCAGGGATTATGTTTGGTGAGAAATCTTGAGTTGAAAGGGGATCGAGACTCTATGGTAAGAATCGGTCGGTAAGTGCTCAATTTCTGATCAGTGATCTAGGGAGGTTGATCTGGAATTCCGTACCGCTTCATCTTGCTTTTCAAGGTGTTGCGTGGTATTCCCAAAAGAGCCGCGGCATGAGTTTTATTCCAATTTGTTTTTAACAAACACTTCAGGACCAGATCTTTTTCCATTATTGCCAGATTCGTGCAGTCCGGAGTCGGTGTAAGCGATAGTTTGCTGTTATCATCAAAGACGGTGTCGGGCAGGTGGCGGATGTCAATCAGCTCTTCATGACAGAAAACGAAGGCCCTTTCGATGGCGTTCTTCAGTTCCCTGATGTTTCCTGGCCAATCATAACGCATCAAGGCGTCTTGCGCTGCCTTCGTTGTACCGTGAATAGGATTGTTCGTTTTTTCGCGATAGACTCTGATGAAATGGTTAAGCAGGTGTGGAATGTCCTCCTTGTGATCCCGTAACGGAGGCACTTTAATTTCAACCACGTTAAACCGGTAATAGAGGTCGCTGCGGAATTGATCTTTGGCTATCCTTTGTTCAAGATTTTTGTTCGTAGCCGTAATAAGTCTGAAGTCAGATATGATGCTTTTATTGTCGCCAACCCGGCAAATTTCTTTTGACTGCAGGACCCGCAGGAGTTTCGTTTGTGTTTCTAAAGGAATATCTGCGATTTCATCCAGAAAAAGAGTTCCCCTGTCAGCTTCCTCGATCTTTCCTCTCTTATTCTGTAATGCGGTCGTGAATGCGCCTTTTACGTGTCCGAATAGTTCGCTTTCAATAACCCCTGGCGCCAGCTCAACACAACTGACTTGCACCAATCGCCCGCTCATTCTCTGACTGTAATAGTGTATATGATGCGCAATCAACTCCTTGCCAGTGCCACTCTCACCGGTAATGAAGACAGATGTATCAGTCTGAGCGACCTGGCGAATCTGCTCAAACACTTCCAGCATCGGTTCGGTCTGTCCAATGATGTTTTCGATGCTGGACTTTTTCGCCATTTCCGCCATGAAATAAGCATTCTGATCAATAGCGTGTTTGTAACGTAATTCCTTTTGTATGATGAAATGAAGCTCGTCGGGGTTGACCGGCTTTTCGAGGAAATCCGCTACTCCTGATTTCATCGCATCTACCGCAATGGGGATAGTCCCATAGGCGGTAAACATGATAATGACTATATCAGGATATTTTTGCTTCACCTGCTTGACTAACTCTAAGCCGTTTATCCCCGGCATGAGATAATCGACCATCGCTAAATCGAAACGATCACCGCCGTTCAAGCGTTGAAGTGCAAGCTCAGCGGAGAGCGCCGTTTCAACGGCGTACCCGCGCTGTTCCAGAAGATCTCCCAAGGAGTCTAGAATGGGTTGCTCATCATCCACGATCAGTATCTTGTCCCTTTGCGGCATAACTATTTCCTGGCAGGTAATACTATTTCAAACTTAGTTCCTTTACCTACTTCACTTTCGACCAGGATTGTCCCGTGAAACATTTTAATAATCTGGTAGGAAACGGACAATCCCAAACCATGACCCCCTGATTTCAGTTTGGTGGTAAAGAAAGGCGTGAAGAGTTTGGTGAGATTCTGCTTAGAGATCCCAACGCCTGTATCGGATATTTTGATAACGATACAATCAATATTGGTTAATATCTCATCTTTCTGCTGTAATGTCCGCTTGTCCTCAGACGTAGATATTTTTAATTCACCCCCGTTGGGCATAGCCTGCACTGAATTCATAAACATGTTGAAGATGACCTGCGTCAAACGAGTCGTGTCGATCAGGATATTAGGCAGGTCCTGAAAATTTGTCTCGATATTAATATGATTCGCCCTCATCTCCTCTTCGATCAACGAAAGCGTCCGCTTCACACTGTTGTTAACATCTGCATGCTCCAATTGAAGCTGCATTTTAGGCGCTTCGGAGAAGTTAAGCAGATCGTTAATAATTTTTCTGCAGCGTTCAATCTGCGAGTTTATAATATTCAGATGCTTGGTAACTTTGGCTGGGGGGCTGGATAGTTCACCTTGGATGAAGTAGCCCGAATTGTAAATGGAGCTTAGGGGATTGTTCAGTTCATGGGCGACACCGGCGGCTAACAGTCCCAATCCGATCAGCTTTTGCCCTTGCGCCAGTTGAGCCTCCAGTTCACGTTTCTCAGTAATATCCCGGCAAATCGCCTGCAGGATTTCAGAGTTATGCTCATCTGTCGATCCTATCAGACATTCGATCACCTTCAGCGAACCATCTTCACACTGGAGCACCCGTTCACACCAGGTATCCTGAAAGTCAGCATCAGGTTCCGCCAGAGAGATATCCTGAATCGTCCTGGATTTCAAATCTTCTGAAGAGAGCTTGAAGAGTCTTGTTGCCTCTTCGTTAACATCATAAATTTCGCCAGAACTATGATTGAATATAATGATTGCTTCTCTGGATTTGAGGAATAGGTTTTTGTACTGTTCCACTGCTATCGCTAACTCGCGCGTGCGTTCCTTTACAACCTGTTCGAGGGTATCGGCATGCTCCTGCAACTCTGTCTGTGCCTTTTTCAAAGAATGCTGGTTGGTAATCAGGCGTGCCAGCAAGAATATGATAATGCCCAGAAATCCGAGAAAAAGCAGGAACGCTACACTTAGGATAATTTGGATTTGAGTCGTTTGATCCATGGAATGATTGCAATCCAATATATCAGGGTAATCAGAGTTGAGTAATAAGAAAAATCAAAGTATTCGACAAAGCCCAATATCGAGATACTGGTGGATAACATATGTAGGAAAGAATATATAATCAAACCAAAGGCGATGAAAAAAATCTCCGTTCTTTCTGGAAATAGATCCCTTCGAAAAATCTCTAAAAGAACTACTATCGCTCCGATGAAAAGTATCACCTGCGCTAGAAAATCCACAATGTTTATCGGCTGATAACTTCTCAGCATGATGGATAAATAAATACCAACAATAACTAAAATACCGGGTATGATGAAAATCAATCCGTATGAAAGCAGCTTTCGCGGCTGCAAACTATATAGCATTATCAGACTAAATCGGAATAACAAAAAAACACCACTTCCAACGAGGTAGACATAAGGACTCTTGGGGAAAATGAAGTAAGAGATCCCGCTCAGGAAGATGAGATAACTGAAGACAATAACAAAGACAAACGGATTGGCTTTGGGATCCAGAACCTCCTTGAAGTGATATATTGGATAAAGCAAAAGCCCTAAAAGGGAGCGAGATCCACCTGTGTATGACCGTAAATACCAAACTACGGCAACGATCAGAGAAAGGACGAATCCGATATGTGTTTTAAAAAGAACGAACATAGTTTACATAGTTTTGCTTCTCGACTAAGAAAGGTCCCACTGATACTTTGGTGTTCAGTCCCATTTAGGCGGCCTGTAAACCCCCGAACTGGAACAGACGATATACACACCGCCACCCGGTTCTGTGCCAACCGCTTTAGCTGCAACGTCACCTTCTTCGTTTACCGTTACCCAATTGTCTTGCGTGTTCTTATACTTCACCGTGCCTGTGAT
>JAHJDJ010000230.1 GCA_018812585.1 bacterium | reverse complement strand
CGCTATCTAACTTTTGGCATAGGTCGCGAAGATTGCTTCGGATCGCACTGATTTCATCTGTGCTGATCTCTCGCAATGACCGTGTATTACCGATTTCGTGTATTATCTCCCTGTATCATAAGCCATACGGCTGACGAACTTCCTCGCAATGACCCGGTTTTGTGAGATTTTCCCCACCCCGCCAATCTTTTCCCTTGACTTTCCCCCAACTTTTCACTAAATTGAATCCACCCCTAGTCTATTAAGGAGCTATTCATGCGCACTTTATTGACCCTCCTCTTCTGTCTCCTTCCCCTCATAGCCTCTGCCCAGTGGCCGACGACAGTAGAAGAGCACCTTGAAATCGCAGTTGGACCAGAAACAAATCTAAGCAATCCCATCACATTACAGCTTTCAGCCGATAGAACACTGGTCGTTTTACGCCACGGTCCTTCTACTGGTCCTGTTTATCAGATTATCGACCGCTACGGTCGTCTTGAATTCCCTGAATCACAACTGCTCTGGCCTGCTGTAAGCCAGGTCGATGACGGTTATCTTCGTGTTATCAGTGATGGAGATGGTGGCGCAATAGTTGGATGGGAGAATATGGCTCCCCCACAGGATCCTGGGATTTCTGTGCAACGAATTAACTCACTCGGTGAAATTCAATGGGGTGATTCCGCTCGGTTCGTCTTCAGTTGGGAAAACAGCTATTGGGGTATCATTGGATGGGATATTTGCGCCAGAAGTGGTGGAGGCTTTTTTGCGGTGATGTCGCAAGATGATAGCGGCCTACCCGATAATTTGTATCTACAACGTCTTGATAACAATGGCAATCGGATGTGGTCAGAGACCGGTATTGTGGCTTGTCCATCAAATAATCAAACAACAGAACCAATCGTTATCTCAGATGAAAGTGGAGGGTGCTATATAATTTGGAAGGACTTTCGCAGCACCACATACGGCAAACTCTTTATGCAGCGTTACGATTCCGACGGCAATCGAATGTGGGAGCCCGATAGTGGTCGATTCATCTGTTACCACACTTGGTTTCATCAGGTTATACCTGACGGCGAAAATGGATTCATTCTTCAATCCAATCCAGGTCCCACAGATTATAACACCATTTATCGCATTGGACCTGATGGCGATATACTTTGGGAGAGAGAAGAGGTCAGTTGGTATTACTGGGCAACGATTAGTACGGGTGAACCCGGCTTTTTTTATCTGTGCTTTCCTTACTATCCCGGATTTCCATACATTTTGGATGAAGTCGGTATTTACGCTCAGAAAATGGATATACAGGGAAATACCCACTGGCCGACAAATCCGGGTGCTGAGATGGCGTACGTTGAACAATGGGCATTCTCACAAAGTTCGATGGATTTGCATTGCCGCTATCAAGATGGAAGACTCTTTGGGATCTACGAATTCCATAGGTTAGGAAATGAGTCTATACCACGCATGCTGTATGTTCAAGCCTTGAATGAATCGGGTGAAAAATTATTTGGCAATCTAGGATCTCTAGTCGCAATGCTCAATGAACAGGGTTATGAGAGATTTAGGTGGGCTTCAGTTGCTCCCGATGATGACGGAGGTGTAACTTGTGTTTGGGATCGTAATTTCGATCTGGGTATTTCACATGACCTTTACGGTAAGCATATCAATGCAAACGGCAGTATTGGTGGACCAATCTGGCCGCCGAATCAGTTGCCCGATCCAAACCGGGATCCCTTCCTCTCCGTCTCCAACCAAACCATCACCTACTCCCTTTCTATCCCAGGAGAGGTGTCCATTGAACTATATAATGTTTTAGGTCAGCAGCTTTCATCAGAATCTTTCTTTCACCAGCAGGCGGGCGCGTTTAGTGCACGGTTGCCTACTGCTGGTTTATCTTCCGGGATTTACTTCCTGCGGTTGTCCACTCCCATCGGGGAGGCGGTGCAGAAGGTGGCGGTGGTGAGGTAGACATCTTAAGCGAAGCGTAACGATGTCATCCCTGCGGACGCAGGGATCCAGTGAAGCCAAGAGGAGCAGTTTGTTAATAAAATGAAACCATATTACATTTATATTTTAGCCAGCAAGCGCAACGGAACACTTTACATAGGTATGACGAACGATCTAATCAGGCGTACCCTTGAACACAAAAATGATTTGATTCCAGGATTCAGCAAGGATCACCAAACTCATAGACTGGTTTATTTTGAAATATTCAACGATCCAGAAAACGTTATCATTCGTGAAAAGCGCCTGAAGCGCTGGAAACGGCTCTGGAAGATAAAGCTAATTGAACAGATAAATCCTGAATGGAACGACCTGTTTGACGAAATCAACTCCGCTGGATTCCTGCGTTCGCAGGAATGACAATCCCTGACGGGATTGTTTAAATTGCTTGTCTCTCACCTTATTGGAATGACCTCTATCCTGATCTGCTGAAATCGGGTTTTCAGCTCTAAGTGAGAGAAGTGCTTTAGATACCGGATCGGAGTCCGGCATGACAAATCCTGCGGATTTGTTTTAGATAAGCCGGAATGAGATACCATTGGCACAGGCAGAATGACGGGCTTTTACGTTCCGTAGGTATAAAACCTACGGCTACTTTTGTGGATTCGGATGTCAGGAATGTTGGGTTGACTTAGCCCGCATCATCCATGTTAATAGCCGGGGGTT